>CALJLC010000041.1 GCA_937982605.1 uncultured Gemmatimonadales bacterium
AACGGGGGCCAAGGCCCCTCGCACGAATGGGTACGAGCGTCGGCGGGTGCCGATTTCAGCGCCCGAGGTAGGTGAGAATCCGGCTCGCCAGGGCCTCCGAGAAGCCCGGGATCCGGGCGATCTCGTCACGCGTCGCCTCCTTGACGCCCTTCAGCGACCCGAAGCGGCGGAGCAGCAGGGTCTGGCGCTTCGGACCCACGCCGGGGATGTCCCCGAGCCCGCTGCGCAGCGTGCGCCGGCTGCGGAGCTTCCGGTTGTACCGCACCGCGAAGCGGTGGGCTTCGTCGCGGATGCGCTGGAGGAGGTGCAGCGCCCGATTGCGCCGGTCCAGGCGCAACGGCCGCGACCGGCCGGGCACGTAGACCTCCTCTTCCTTCTTGGCGAGCGCGATCACCGTCACGTCCGCCAGGTCGAGCGCCTCCAGCGCTTCCACGGCGGCGCCGAGCTGGCCCTTGCCTCCGTCGATCACCGCCAGGTCCGGGATCGGCCGACCCTCGTCGCGGCGCCTGCGGAAGTAGCGTCCGACGACCTCGGCCATCGAGCGGTAGTCGTCGTTGCCCCAGTCGCCCTTCACCCGCATGTGCCGGTACAGGGCGCGGCGGGGCTCGCCGTTCTCGAAGACGACCGCGCTGCCGACGGTTTCCGAGCCCTGCGTGTGCGAGATGTCGAAACAGACCATGAGGCGCGGCACGACCTTGAGGTCGAGCTCGTTCTGGAGGCTGAAGAGCGCCTCCTCGGCCCGGTCCGCGGCATAGGCTAGCGCGGTGACCCGATCCTCGAGGACCTGGCGGGCGTTCTGCTCGGCCAGGTCGAGCAGCCGACGCTTCTCGCCTCTTTGCGGGACGGTCACCTGCACGGCACGTCCGCTCTGCTCGGTGAGGATCTCCGCCAGCAGCTCGCGGTCCTCGAAGTCGCAGGGGAGCAGCACCTGCCGCGGCAGGTCCGCCGAGACGACGTCGCCGCCGCTCAGGTAGTGCCGCGAGACGAGCGAAGCCAGAAGGTCCGGGTCCGTCTCGGCCCGGATGTCCGCGAAGCGCTGCGACGTGCGGCCCAGGAGCAGCCCGGAGCGCACCTTGAGCACGACGCCGGCCCCCAGGTCGCCGTCGCGCGCGATGGCGACGACGTCGAACGACCCGCCCTGCGCCTTGTGCACCCGCTGCTGCCGGGCGAGAGAGTCGAGCCCCGCCACGACGTCGCGCAGCCGCGCCGCCCGTTCGAAGTCGAGCGCCGCCGAGGCGTCCCGCATCTGTGCCTCCACGTCGGCGCGCAGCGACTCGGTGTCGCCCTCGAGGATCCGGACGATCTCGTCGATCATCCCCCGGTACTCGTCCTCGCTCTGCAGCCCGACGCACGGCGCCTTGCACCGCCCGATGTGGTAGTCGAGGCACGCCCGCTCCGGAGCCTCGCGCGGGAGGTCGTAGCGGCAGGAGCGCACCGTGTGCATGCGCTTCACGAGCTCGAGCGCCTGCCGCATCGGCCCCACGGACGTATACGGACCGAAGTAGCGGCTCCCGTCGTTGCGCACCCGCCGGGTCACGAAGACGCGCGGGAAGGGCTCGCGCACGGTCACCTTGATGTACGGGTACTTCTTGTCGTCGCGCAGCAGGATGTTGAAGCGCGGGCGGTGCTCCTTGATCAGGTTCGCCTCGAGGATGAGCGCCTCGCCCTCGCTGCCCACGACGATCGTCTCGACGTCGGCGACGAGCCGCACCAGCTCCCGATTCTTCGCCGAGAGGTCCGCCTCGCGCTGGAAGTAGCTGCGCACGCGCGGGCGCAGCGACTTCGCCTTCCCTACGTAGAGGACCTGCCGCTCCGCGTTTCGGAAGAGGTAGACGCCGGGGCGGGTGGGGAGCCTGGAAAGACGATCGAGGTCCACGCTCACGCGTGCTTCCTCCGGCGGAGCGGGATGCCACGGCCGAGCGCGGCGGACGCACCTAGATAGAGTACCCCGAACGCCGGGAGCGTTTCCGCGGCGACGACGATCGGGTGCGCCGACGGGAGGAGGAGCTGGAGCCCGACCGAGACGAGCGCCGCGGCGGACGCGGCCAGGAGGAGGTCGAGCACCGCGCGGGCGCTGGTGCCGTGCGGCCCGATCGTGCGTCCGAGCGCGCGCCGCAGGAGCACGTACTCGATCCACGCGCCCACCGCGGACCCGGCGGCCAGACCGGCGGCCCCGAGGCGGAGCGTGGAGATCCCGAAGCGGTCGGCCGGGATCATGAGGGAGACGCCGACGACGACCGAGACGGCCACGCGCACGTACGCCATCCGGGCCGGCGTGCGCGTGTCGCGCAGGGCGTAGAACGCCGAGGAGAGCACCCGGGAGCCCGCCGAGGCCGGGAGCCCGAGCGCGTAGGCGCCGAGCACCCCCCAGGTGATCAGCGTCTCCGTCTCGCCGAAGGCTCCGGTCTGGTAGAGCGCCCCGACGATCACGTCGCCGAGCGCCAGGTACCCGACCGCGGACGGAACCAGGAACCAGAGCGCACGCTCGAGGGAGGTGCGCACCCGGTCCGCGAGCAGTCGCGTGTCTTCGCTGCGCATCCGCGACATCTCGGGCAGCTCGGCGGCCGCGACGCCCGTCCCGAAGAGCGCGATCGGCAGGTTCGCGAAGGTCTGCGCGTAGCCCATGACGGAGACCGCGCCGGGGTTGAGCCGGCCCGCCAGGATGAGGTCGATCCAGCCGCTCAGGTTCACCACGCCGCGCGCGGCCACGACGGGCACGAAGTTGGCGATCGCCTCGGAGACGCCGGTCACGCCCCGGCCGAGCGAGAGCCGCACTCCGCGCAGACGGCTCAGCAGAAACGGGACCTGAACGAGCAGCGTCAGCGCGCCACCGGCGAGCGCCCCCCACGCCAGCGCCACGACGAGCGAGCGCCCTTCGAGGCCGAGAAAGAGCGCCCCGCCGATCATCGCCGTGATCATGGCGCGGTTCCAGAAGACCGGCGCCACGAAGGAGACGAAGAAGACCCGGTGGCTGTTCAGGATGCCGAGGGCCCACGCCGAGATCACGAAGAGCCCCGTCATCGGCAGGACGATCCGGATCAGCTGGACGGTCAGCTCGCGGGTCGAAGGCGCGTACGCCGGGAAGAAGAGCTCGACGATCAGCGGGGCCACCGCCATCCCCACGAGGACCACCGCGGCCGCGACGGCCGTCAGGATCCCCAGGGCCGCGCCGGCGAAGCGAGCCGCGTCCTCCTCCCTGCCCTCCTCGAGGAGCTCGGCGTAGACCGGGATCATCGAGGCGGAGAGCGTGCCCTCGCCGAGGAGGTTGCGGATGACGTTCGGCGTCCGCAGCGCGGCCCACCACGCGTCGGCGAAGGGGCCGGAGCCGAAGTAGTGCGCGAAGACGCGCTCCCGGACGAAGCCGAAGACCTTGCTGAGGAAGATCCCGGCCCCGACCCGCGCGGCGGCCCCGCCGCCGTCGGTTCCCGGGACGGGCTCCGGCCGGAGCTCGCTCCCGGCCGTGCGGTCAGTCGGTTCGGTCACCCGACGGGAGCCCGCCCCCGACGCTCTCGCCGCGCTCCGTCAGGAGCTTGTACACGAACTGCCCCTCTTCGTCGAGCCGGGCGAGCTCGCTCGACAGGCGCTCCACCTCGCCCTCCAGGAAGGCGATACGCTCGGCGGTGAGGTCGCCGGGTGCGTCGAGGCTCCGTCGCTCGAGCCGGGAGGCGAGCGCCCGTCCCACCTGGGAATCGAGCACGATCGCGAGGAGCGGGATCAGGACGACGAGGACGAGAATGAGCTGCAGGAACATGATCCAAGGTAGACGCCGTGACGGGGGTCAGACACCCTCTCCAAGAGCCATACGCGCCGATCTCACCCGAAGTTCACCGAGAACGCCCCGTAGACCTCGTCGAGGAAGGCGTCTCCGTAGCGGGTGAGGTAGTACAGCGGGCTCTGCACCCGCTCGGCCGGCTTGCCGTGCGGGAAGAGATGGAGCTGCGCTTTCTCGATCTGCGAGAGCGCGATCTCGCTCTCCCGCTTCACCGCGGTGAGGACCTTCTTCTCCACGTCGTCGAGCGCCGAGAA
>CALJLC010000042.1 GCA_937982605.1 uncultured Gemmatimonadales bacterium
GGTGACTGCATGCGGGAGCGGGTCTCCGCATGGCGCAGCGGTGAGGATCGGCGCTCGGGTGAGGAGCGCCGGCGGCGGGACCGCCGGGTCGGAGATCGCCGTGCGGTCACCGCGGGCGTCACCGACGAGCGTCGGCGCGCCGACCGGCGTTCGGGCACGGACGTCCGCACCGGATCGGACCGCCGCGTCGGGGAGCGGCGTGTGCTCGCGGATCGCCGGACGATCGCCTTCGCCTAGCGCCCCGGTCGGCCTCCGGGTCGGCCCGCTCGACGCCGAGCCTCAGAGAACCCGGCGCACCGCCTCCGACACCAGCCACACGACGACCGCGCCGACGATCGTGAGGGTCGCCAGCGCCGTGACCGGCTGCTCGACGAAGAGCTTGCGGATCAGTCGGTCGTCCTCGGAGAAGATCCGCCGGACGCTGTCCGCCACGAGGTAGCCGACGAACGGCGCCGGCAGCAGGATCCAGACGATCTCCATGAAGCGTGCTACCCGCGGGCGGTCCGAAGGTCCGGGACCGCCCGCGGCGCAGCGCCTACTGGCAGGTCAGGCAGTTGTTGCTGTTGGCCGACCCCAGGCTCTCGAGGAGCGCGACCGTCTCCGGGATGGGAGAGACGCGGGACACCGGCCCGTTGGCCATGTCCGCCGTCGTCTGTCCCCTCCGGCTGACGACCGTCACGTCCCCGCCCTGCTCGACGAGGTACAGGATCATCGCGTTGTCCCCACGCGCGGCGGCGTGGTGCATCGCCGTGTACCCGTTGTGATCGCGCATGTTGACGTCCATGCCGATCTCCTCGACGAGGAACTTCACCGCCGGGAGCCAGCCGTTCTCCACGTGGCGGTGGGCGTTGCCCGCGAAGCCCTCGCCGTAGCCGACCCCGGAAGCCGCGTGGATCGCGAAGACCGCGGGACCACCCGTGGGTACCGGCGGCAGGCCGGACGGATCGGGCTGCTCGGCGCGCACCGAGTCCTGCCGGATCGCGTGCTCGAGGACCGCCTGCCTGTGCCGGGCCGGCGCCGCGCGGATCGCTTCTTCGGTCAGCTCCGCCTTCACCGAGTCCGGGAGCTCGTCCCAGATCGTCACGACGGCGGTGGCCTGCGCGGAGTCGCTGAGCTCCTCGAACTCCTCGACGTTGTCCAGCGCGTCGACCTGGAACTGGCGGATCCGCTCCTGCGTCGTCTGCCGCTCGCGGCGCTCCGGCGCGATCGTGGCGATGAACGGGTCGGCCCCCCACCCCTTCAGCAGGCGCATCGCGTCGACGTCGGTCGCGTACGCGGCCCGCAGGAAGGGCGTGGCGCCGTTCGTGTCGATGAGCCCGCAGTTGCTGTTGCCGCACCCCGTGTACTCCATGTACCACGGGTGGAGCGTGAGCCGGGCGTCCGGGTCGGCCCCGGCCTCGAGCAGCGCCTCCATCATCTCGAGATAGCCGTAGCTCTGCTGCGCGCGCTCCTGCGGCTGCGGGTAGCGGGTGCGCGGCTGCCACTCCGAGTTCACGGTGGCGAAGAGTGGCGTCGCCCCGTTGAGCGTCGACGCGATGTTGGGGTCGGCGCCTCGCTCCAGGAGGAGCATCGCGGCGTCGAACTGACCGTTGATCGTGGCGATGAGCAGGGGTGACGTGCCGTCCCCTCCGCCGACCTTGTCGATCTCCGCCCCACGGTCCAGCAGCGCCTCGATCGATTCGACGTGCCCCTGGCGCGCCGCGTGGAGCAGCGGTGTGAGGCCACCCTTCGTCTTGATGCGCACGGGGCGGCGGAAGCGGCCTTCCTCTTCCTCTTCGGGCTCGGCTTCGACCGCGTCGGTGTTCTCGTAGACCGTCCGCGCGGCGCGGACCGCCGCCTGGATCTGGGCGGAGGTCGGCGCCCACTGTCCGTCGTTGGTGAACGCCTTGAGCACCTCGTTCTGCCGCCGGGACGCCTGGCTGTCCACGCGGCCCATGGCGATGAGGTCCTCGGTCTGCGCGGCCAGGTTCGGATCGGCGCCGCCCTCGATGAGCGCGACGATGGCGTCCACGCGGTTCCACGCGGCGGCGAAGATGAGCGGCGTCTGCGCCCACTCGGCTTCCCGGGCGTTCGGGTCGGCGCCCGCCGCGAGCAAGGCCCTCACGACCTCGCCGTTGCCCGACGTCGCCGCGAGGTGCAGCGGCGTCGAGCCGCTCGGGTCCGTCACGGCGTTCACGTCCGCCCCACCCGCCAGCAGCGCCGTCGTCGCCGCCGTGTGTCCGTTGCGCGCCGCGATGTGGAGCGGCGTGTACTCGCCGATGCGGGTCACCGACTGGACCTCGGCGCCGGCGTACAGCAGCACCTCGATCATCTCGGCGTCCCCGCGGTCCGCCGCCCAGTGCAGCGCGCTCATGCCGTCGCCCTGCGCGGCGTTCACATCCTCGCCCTGGCGCAGGAGCTCACGCACCCGCGGAAGATCCCCGTCCCGAGCGGCGTCGGCCACCGGCGACTCCGCCGGCGCGACGCCGATGACCAATGCAGCCAGCAGGCTGCCGATCAACGCCGTCAATAGACCTCCTGCGCGGTGGTGCGCCCGGCCGACCGCAGCATGAAGCCCCCGGTGCTGTCACCGAAGCTGTGCATGTCGGTGTGCCCGAGCTCCTGCATGAGCGTGAGCATCACGTTGGCCATCGGGGTGCCGTCGACGGCCTTGAGGTGGAGGTTGCCCTCCAGGATGCCGTTGCCCTTCCCGAGGAAGACGAGCGGGCAGCGGCGATGGTTGTGCAGATTGGCGTCCGCCATCGGCGAGCCGAACATCACGACCGACTTGTCGAGCAGGTTCATGTCCCCGTCCATCGTGTTCTTCATCTTCTCGATGAGGTACGGGAGCATGCTCACCCGGTACTGGCAGATCTTGTTGAACTCGAGGATCGCCTCCTCGCGGCCGCCGTGGTGCGAGGCCGGATGGAACGGGCGGTCCGACCCCGACTCCGGGAAGACCCGGTTCTCGGAGTCCCGGCCCGTCTTGAAGGTGATCACCCGCGTCATGTCGGTCTGGAGCGCGAGGACCTGGAGGTCGAACATGATCTCCATGTGCTCGCGGTAGGAGTCCGGCACGCCGGCCGGAGCTTCGGGGATCGCCCGCTCCTCTCCGGAGCTGTTGTGCGACTCGACCATCTGGATGCGCCGCTCGATCTCGCGGACGTTGTCCAGGTACTGCTCCATCCGGGCACGGTCCTCGGCGCCGAGCTGGCGGTTCATCTGGCTCACCTCGCCGGTGATCCAGTCGAGGATGCTCGAGCGCATCCGTCGCCGCTCGGCGCGCTCCTCCGGCGAGCCGCCCGCCCCGAAGAGCATGTCGAAGGCGACGCGCGGATCGCGGATCATCGGCAGGGGCTCGCTCGGCGAGGCCCAGCTGATCGAGTCCGTGTAGGCGCAGGAGTAGTTGTACGTGCAGCCGCCGGCCTGGTCGATGTTGGGGATCGTGAACTGCATCGACGGCAGCGGCGTATCCTGCCCGAAGCGCTTGGCGTGGATCTGGTCGAGCGAGGTGCCGACGAAGAGATCCGAGCCCTGCGTCTGCTTCGGATGCGCCTGCGTCAGGAAGACCGCGCTGGAGCGGAAGTGGTCACCGCCGATCTCGGGCGCGGTGAACGCCTCGGCCATGCGCACGTCGGTGTTGCTGACGATCGTCAGGTAGTCCTGGTACGGCTCGAGCGAGATGAGCGCGCTGTTCGGCACCATCTCGAAGTCCTTGCCGATGATCTCGGGGGCGTACAGGTACTGCGTGGCGCCCCACTCGTTGCACCCCGCCAGGCCGTGCACCTCCTCGATGGCGATCAGGGGCGTGCGCTCCTGATTCGCACGCTCCACCACCCCGCGCATCCGACCGGCCGGCACCATCGCGTCCAGGTACGGCAGCGCCATCGAGGCGCCCATGCCGCGGAGGAAGGTCCGGCGGTCCAGGTGTTTTCCGGTGATGAACTGCATCGTCCCGTTCTCCTCGAGGGTGGGGTGCGTGCTCAGTGGGGCTGGGCTTCGGCCTGCGTCGTCACGACCGCGGGCGCGAGCTTCATGCGGAAGGCGTCGCTCTGCACGACGCCGAGGATCAGCGACTGCATGCGGTACTGGCCGTCGTCCTCCGACTCCTCGACGATCCGGCGGATCGTGGGCTGGTCGTAGTACTCGACGCGGCGGGCCAGCGCGTACGCCATCAGGTTCTCGGTCAGCGTGCGCATGAGGGGGACCGGACGCTTCAGCAGAGCGTCGGCGACCTCCTTGGGCGACTCGATCGGCGTACCGTCGTAGAACTCGCCGCGGGTGTCGAGCGCCATGCCGTTCTCCCGGACGCGCCACGTGCCGGTGACGTCGAAGTTGTCGAGAGCGAGCCCGATCGGGTCCATGAAGCGGTGGCAGGCGTTGCACGTCGGGTTGGCCCGGTGCATCTCCATGCGCTCACGCGTGGTGAGCCGCTTGCCCTCGACGGTCCCCTCCGTCTCCTCGAGGTCCGGAACACCCGGAGGAGGAGGCGGCGGCGGGGTGCCCATCAGCACTTCCATGACCCACTTGCCGCGCAGCACCGGGGACGTACGGTTGGCCAGCGAGGTCAGGACCAGGACGCTGCCGTGCCCGAGCAGCCCGCTGCGCACGCCGTCGGTGTACTCCACACGCCGGAAGTTCGAGCCCGCGACGCCCTGCATGCCGTAGTGGTTGGCCAGCCGCTCGTTGACGAAGGTGTAGTTCGCCTGGAACAGCTCGAGCGCGTCCCGGTTCTCCTGGACGAGATGGTTGAAGAAGGTCTCGGTCTCGACCCGCATCGCGTCGGCGAGCGTCTCGTCGAAGTTCGGGAAGAAGTTCGGGTCGGGCCGGACCTTGTAGAGATCCTGGAGCCGGAGCCACTGGGCCGCGAAGCGGGTCCCCAGCGCCCGGGCGCGCGTGTCGGCGAGCATCCGCCGGGTCTGACGCTCGAGCTCGCGCTCGTCGTTGAGATCCCCCGAGCGCGCCACGCGGAGGAGCTCCTCGTCCGGCGGCGTGCCCCACAGGAAGAAGGAGAGCCGCGAAGCCAGCTCGACCCCGCCGAGCTCGTACGCCTCCCCGGGGTCGACGCCGTCGGGCTGCCGCTCCAGGCGGAGCACGAAGAAGGGGCTCGCCAGGATCGCCTCGAGGGCGTCACGGACGCCGCGCTCGAAGCCCCCGACCTCGTGGCCGGAGCGGTAGAAGCGCATCAGACCCGCGATCTCGTCCTCGTCGACGGGCCGGCGATACGCCTCCGTGGCCAGCCTCTCGATGATCTGTCGGGCGCAGGCGGCCTCCTCGGAGGGTGCGGTCGGGCGGCAGGAGAAGATCCGTTTTCGGCTCGGCGTGTCGGAGATCCCGGTCACCTCTTCCGGTCCGCCCACGATCAGCTCCTGGAGGTGGGGAAGCGTCGTGATCCCCTCGCCGCCGGAGCCCCCACCCGCCATCGACCAGTCGTGCGGCCGGATGAGGTCCTCGTACGGCCCGTCCATCCGGCGGATGAAGGCCGCCGAGACCACGCGCTGACCGGCCCGGACGAAGAACGGCTCCGTCCACATCGCCCCGCCGCCGCGGCCATCCGCGGCCTCGCCGGAGCGCGTGTACGCCATGAGCGCCACGCGCTCGCCGTCGATCGAGATGTCGATGTCCTCGAAGCGGGTGTTGTTCCCGGAGGCGAAGGACATGCCGACCGTGTACATCCCGTCGGCCGGGAAGACGTGGTCGACCACCATGCCACCGCGCGTGCCGTACGGCGCGCCCTCGACCCGGTCCCAGGGGTGTTGCGACTGGTACTGCGAGTTCGTGTAGGTGACGTTGATCGACGGGGCGTTGCGGTCTCCGACCGCCATGCGGCTGATGTCGGACGCCGCGTTGAGATACGCCTCGAGCAGCAGCGGAGAGAGCGACTGGACGTCGGCGATGTTGTCGAAGTTGGCCGACATCTGATCGAGCGGGAGCCAGTCGCCCGCGCGGACCTCGAGCGCGAGGAGGTTCCGGATGGCCTGCTCGTACTCGGGGCGGTTCAACCGCTGGAAGGTCCGGCGCCCCGGGTTCGGGTTGTCGCGCCACGCCTCGTCCATGACGCGCTCGAGCTCGTCGGCGAAGGCCTGCATGGTGTCGCCGGCGGGCGCCCGGACCCCGGGCGGTGGCATCATTCCCGCGCGCACCTTGCGGATCATCCGTTCGACGGTCTCGGGGTCGTCGGAGACCCGCTCGATGTCGAAGGTCTCGAGCGAGAGGTTGCCCCGCAGTCGGGTGTCCGAGTGGCAGCGAACGCACGTCGAGGAGACGATCTCGTTCGGGTCGACGTCGGCGGGAGGGGTGTCGAGCGCCGCGATCTCCGCCCCGGGCGCGGACGGCGGAGGGACCGGACCGGGGTGCGCCAACTCGCCGGCGAGCACGAGGGAAACGCCGAGAACGGCGGACGTGACAGCGAGAGACTTCATCCGGGTCGACTCCCCGAGAGACCGATCAGAGTAAGGTAGGCGAGTCCTCGATCACGCTGCAAGACAGATGAGGCCGCGATTTCGTTGACGATACGGAGCGTCCGCGAGTCCGGCGAGGGGCCCGAACGCTTCCCGAAGCGGCCGCTCAACGCCCCTCCCCCGCAAGCAGGGCGTCGATGGTGTGCGGTCGCCCGTCGGCCACGACGAGACGGACGTCGCGCACCGCGCGGATGTCGCGCAGCGGGTCCGAGCCGAGCACGACCAGGTCCGCCAGCATGCCCTCGCGCACCGCTCCGAGCGCGTGCCCGTACCCCAGCGCGTCGGCGGCCGCGGACGTGACGCCCCGCAGGACGTCGATCTCGGCCATCCCCCCGTACTCCACGAGGATCTGCATCTCCTGAAGGAGCGAGAGGCCGGCCGGGCCGGTGTCCGTGCCGACGATGACCGCCCCGCCCTCCTCCGCCACGCGCCGCCCCAGCGACGCCATGTCGCGCACCATCGTGCGCAGGACCTCCGGGTCTTCCGGCGCGTCCGGTGCGGCGGCGCCCGGCGCGAACGCACGGACGCGCCGGTCGTCGAACAGCTCCGGGTTCTCCCAGCCGACCAGCCGGTTTCCGCCGTAGATCCCGACGGTGGGCGTGATCGCCGCACCCGACGACACCAGGAGCGCCACCACGTCCTGATAGCTCCGGTTCAGCTCCGAGACCTTCGGCGAGTACCCCCGTCGGCTCGTGCCCCGCACGTGCTCCACGCCGTCGACCCCCACGGCCACGGCCGGATACAGCTCGTGGGAGGTGACCGGCATCCCGAGCGCGTGCGCGTCGTCGATCACGCGATGCTGCATCGGGTCGGAGAGCCGCACGTACGTCTTCACGAAGTCGAAGCCGAGCGCGCCGGCAAGATCCATCTCGAGCTCGATCTGCCCGCCGGAAGCCAGCGCCGGGGCGCCGGCGTAGTAGATGCGACTGCCGTCCAGCGTGTTGCCGGTGCCGAAGACGCGGGGCCCGATCCGCCGCCCGCTGGCGCGGGACTCCCGTGCCTCGACGACCTCGAAGGGGTCGGTGGCCGGCGAGCGGACGCTGGTCACGCCGAAGGCGAGCCACTGCCGTCCACCCTGCTCGGCGCCGTCGAGGCCCACGGGTTTGTGCGTGTCGAGGAGTCCCGGCGCGATGATCCCGTCCGACGCGTGGATGACCCGCCCGCCGTGCAGCGAGGCGTCGTGCGGGACCACCCGCACGATCCGGTTCCCCGAGATCACCACGTCGACGCTCCGGCGGATCTGCGTGCCGACCCCGTCGAAGAGCTGGCCGGCGTGCAGCGTCCACCGCTCCCCGGGCACGGTTCCGCTCCAGTCGAGCGGTACGGGCACCGCCTCCACCCGGCCGTCCTCGACCCCGATGCGGCGCAGCCCCGCGTCGGAGAGGTAGAGGATCGAGCGGCCGTCTCCCGACCACGACGGATCCGAGCTGAACTCGTTGTTCAGCCGGCGGGGTGGACCGGCCGGATCGCCGGACGGCTCCACCGGAGCCACCCAGAGCACCCCCTCGGCCACGAACGCGACGGAACGCCCGTCGGGGGACCACACCGGGCCGTCCGTGCCCCGGCTCGATACCGAGCCGTGCTCGGAGAAGTCGCGCCAGCGCTCGCCCTCCTGGGGAACGGACGACAGGACCGTCTCGACCACTCCGGCGCCCCCGTGACCCGCCGCGTCGCCGGGCTCGCCGTCGCCCTGCTCCGAGATCGGCCGCGAAGTGGGAATGCGGAGCGCACGGTTGACGCCCTCCCGGAAGCGCGTGGAGTACCGCCACAGGGCGGCCACCACGACACTGCGTCCGTCCGGGGACCAGGTGGGCCGGCCCGGGCCGTTGAGCCCCGAGCGCACCGTCCGGGCCTGGCCGGTCGCCACGTCCAGGACGCGGAGGCCCCCGCCGCGGCCGCCGCCGAGATACGCGATCTCCCGGCCGTCGGGCGACCAGGCCGGCGCCGAACCGCCGTCCGTGGTGAGCCTGCGCTCGGCGCCCGTCGCGACGTCGTGGAGCCAGAGGTCCGTGCCGCCGGCGCGCGAGGAGGCGTAGACCAGACGCGTGCCGTCGGGCGACCACGCCGGATCGACCTCCGTGTGGGCGTCGTCGGTCAGCCGGGTGGGTGCCTCCCCGATCCTCATGAGCCAGAGGTCGCCGAGCGCCGCGAACGCGACCGTCCCGCCGTCCGGCGCGAGCGCGGGCGAGACGATGCCCTGCACCGGCCGCGGCCCCTCCGGCTCGAAGCTCCGCAGCCGCTTCCGGTACTCCGCCCGCTCCAGCGTCACCGTGGCCGAGAATCCGACGTCGCGCGCGGCTCCCCCGGACGACGGAACACGCCGCACCAGGCCGTCGCCCGTGTAGAGGAGCGATCCGTCCCGTGCCCAGCTGGCGCGGAAGGGGAAGACGTCCTCGCGCTCGCCGGTCACCCGACGGCCGGCGCCCCCGCTCCCGTCCACCGCCGTGACGTGGAGGCCGCTCGCTCCGTTGCCGACCCCAACCCAGGCGATCGAGGCCCCGTCCGGACTCCAGCTCGGCGAGTAACCCTCCACGCCGTCGAGCTCGACGAGGCGCGTCGGACCCCCGTTCGGCCCCTGCACCACGAGCGCGCCGCCGGCTCCGTCGCTCATCCACGCCACCCTCCCGTCGGGACCCTCGTCCGGCGTGTACTCGTTGTCGGGTCCGTCCGAGAGGCGCGTCACCGCCCCGGAGGAAGGGTCGAGCGCCCAGATGTCGTAGCTCCCCGCCCGGTCGGACGAGAAGAGGATCCGGCTCCCGTCCGGGGACCAGCTCGGCTCCCGGTCGTCGAAGGGGCCCCAGGTGAGGCGGCTCAGCCCCGAGCCGTCCGCTCCCACGCTCCAGACGTCGTAGTCACCGCCCCAGTACGCCTGGAAGACGATCCGGTCGCCGTCCGGAGACCAGCGGGGCTGGCGCGCGTCGCCGAACGGGTCGGTGAGCGGAGTCGCGACCCCGCCCTCCGCGGGCATCGTCCAGATCCGGCCCAGGAGGTCGAGCGCGATCGTCGAGCCGTCGGGGGAGAGCGCCGCCGCCAGGTTCGTCCCCTCGGTGATCGTCACCTCGATCCGCGCCTCCGTCCCGGGTGCCAGCGCGCCGGCGAGGGGAAGGGACAGCAGCGGCACCGCGAGGGCCGGGATGAACCGCGAACGGATGCGCATGGGAAGGCTCCGGAGCGTGGGCTCGGCACGGGGAGCCCTGATCATACGCCGCACCGTCGGAGACGGGCGAGCCCCCCGGCTACGACCGCTCGGTCCAGAAGAGGATCACCCCGCACGCCTGATTCCCCACGTACTGCCGGGGCACGCCGAACGGCCACTCGTACACCTCGACGGCGAGCAGCTCGCTCATCGGCACGACGTCGGCGAGCGTCTCCCCCGCGTTGAGCTCCCGAATCCAGATCCCGTCGACGTAGATCGACGGCGCGCAGTAGCCGGGCCCCGTTCGGTTCGGGATCACCAGGACGTCCGTCCACGGCCCCACCGGCTCGAAGGCCGTGTCGTCGGGCCGCTGCGCGCGCGCCCCGCCCCCGCCCAGGAGCACCGGTCCCTCACCCGACCGCGCCAGGAGCCGGGCCGGCCGGGTCTGGTGGACCCGCACGGTCTTCAGCCCCCAGAAGAGCGCCTGAACGTACTTCGCCTCGGACGCGAGGATCTGGCCCGGGAAGATGAACTCGCCCCGGCCTCGGGCCATGTTCTCGGCTGCCCGGTCGTAGAAGCCGGTGCCCATGAGGCCCGGCACCTCGGGGGCGTCGAGATCCGCGGCCACGAGGACGCCCTCGATCGGGACCGGCCGCACGGCGAGCCGCAGCTCGAAGACCTGCATCGAGCCTTCTTCGACCGCGATCAGCTCCGACTGGACCGCCCGGTAGCCGAGCGCCGACGCGATCAGATGGTAGGAGCCCTCCTCGGGCACCTCGAACTCGAAGTATCCCTGCTCGTTCGTGAGCGTGCTGTCGAGCGTGTCCTGCGACTCGGTGGTCAGGATGACCGTGCCGAGGGGGATCGGCGCGAAGGTCTCCCGCTCGGAGAGGATGCCCCGGAGGACCTGAGCGTGCGCCGGCGCGACGGCACCCGCGAGCGCGAGGGCGAGCGCCACGCCCGGGACGAGCGCGGCGAACCGGGGCGCGCCGGTCACGGGACCACGGCCGAGCCGGCCCCCTCGTCCCGGAACTGCTCGCGCAGGGCGGCGATGCTCTCCGGGCGGCCGAGCATCGTGAGCCGGTCCCCGACCTCGAGCACGGTGTCGCCGTCCGGAATCACGACCTCGCTTCCGCGTCGGATCATCGCGATGAGCGCGCCGTCCGGGAGGCGTACCTCGCGCACCTCGCGCCCGGCCAGCCCCGCCCGCGGCCCCGCTTCGTCCACGCTGAAGACGAAGAGCCGCTCGTTGCGGAAGAGGGCCTCCTTGAGCTGAGCGTCTCCCTCGGCTCCCAGCCACTCCGGCATGAAGGCCTCCTGGTCCACCCGCCGCGCGATCTGGGCGAGGATGCGGAGATGGCGGCCCGGATCCGCCTCGGGCCCCACGAGGAAGAAGACCGCGCGGACGGGCTCGTCGAGGCCCGGGTGGAAGCGCATGTCGAACTTCTCGAAGGTCACCCCTTCGCGGACGCGGGCCAGGAGGAGCCGGGGCTCCGGGATGCGCTCGAGGCGCACGTGCGGGAGCGCGGCCCCGTGCGAGACCGGCGTGGCTCCGACGCGGGTCCCCTGAAGGAAGCCCTCGGCGAGCTCCGAGGCGGTGACCGGCAGATCGCCCGCGAGCACCTCGCCCGCACGGCGTGCCAGCTCCTCGAAGCGCTCCGGACCCTCGAAGTCGAGCACCCGCGCGCCGGTGAAGAGCGCGTCGAAGGGGTCCGCCTCCCGGGGTCCGCGGTCCTTCATGATCTCGCGCAGCTCGGTGTCGAGCCGGTCGTCCCGCTGGCGGCCGAGTCGCTCGAAGACGTGGAAGATGGCGCCTTCGCGGTCGACGCGGTCCCGGGCGTAGTAGGTGAACCACATCGAGCCGAGCGTGATCAGCGCGAAGCTGAAGAGCGTCGGCAGCAGCCCCATCTCGACGATCAGCCAGAACGGCGCGAGGATCCCGACGATCTGCATCCCCGGGTAGAGGGGCGACCGGTAGCCGGGGTCGTACGCCTCGATGCGGCTCTCCCGCATGACGATCACGGCGAGGCAGCCGAGCGCGAACATCACCAGCTTGAAGGCGCTGGCGAGCTTGGCGATGCCGGTGGGATCGAAGACCGTGACGCAGACGACGATCACCACCACCGTCGAGAGGATGCCGACCGTGGGCGTGCCGCGCCGGCCCACCTTGCCGAAGAAGTCCGGCAGGAGGCGGTCGCGCCCCATCGCGAGCGGGTAGCGCGAGGCGCTCAGGATCCCGGCGTTGGCCCCGGACGAGACGGCGAGCAGCGCCGCGATGGTCATGACCAGTGCCCCGGCCGGACCCGCCATGTCCCGGCCCACCGTGGCCACGGGCGTCAGGTCCCCATGGCCGTCGTCCGCGGCGGCGAGCACCTCCGCGCCGGTGACGCCGATCATGATGGCGGTCCCGACGAAGTAGACGAGCAGCACGGTGCCGAAGGCGAGGAAGGTGCCCAGGGGCAGATTCCGCTCCGGATCCTTCACCTCCTCGGCCACGCTCGCCACCTTCGTCAGCCCCATGTAGCTGACGACGACGAGCCCGGCCGTGCTCACCAGCCCGGCCGTCTCGGGGCGGAAGATCGCGGGGAGCCGGCCGACCTCCACCTGCAGCACGCCGTAGCCGCAGAACCACGCGAGGAGCACGAAGAGGCCGAGGAGCAGCAGGACCTGGGTGGAGCCCGTCTTCTTGGCCCCGAGCCAGTTGACCGCACCGAGGAGGACCGCGAGGGCCGCCGCGATCGGTCCGAACTCGAGCTGAGGGAAGAAGAGCTGCAGGTAGGCGCCTACGCCGATGAGCGCGAAGGACGCCTTGAGCACCAGCGCGATCCAGGTGCCGAAGCCGCCGATCGTGCCCACCAGCGGCCCCATGCTCCGGTCGAGGAAGTAGTACACGCCGCCGGCCTTCGGCATGGCGGTCGTGAGCTCGACGCTGCTGAAGAGGCCGGGGAGCAGGATCGCCGCGGCCAGGACGTAGCTGAGCGGCATCGCCGCCCCCGCGCCCGCCGCCGCGAGGCCCGGCAGGAGGAAGAAGCCCGAGCTGAGCGTGGCGCCGGTGGCCAGCGCGTACACGTCCCAGAGCCCCAGCTCCTTTTCGAGCCGGGTCGGCTTCGAGGTGCTCCTGTGCGGCGTGGTGTCGACGGCGTCCATGCTCGGCGGGTCATGCGGAAGGGGACTCCCGCCGCGACCGGGAACGCTTCACGGGGAGCCGGGCTCGAGCCGCCCGGGGCGGCGGCGACCGTCGGGCGATGATGCCCCCTCGGGCCCGCGGCGGCAAGGCGAGGAGGGCGCGGACCGCGCCCCCGGGCACGGTCCGGACCTACAGGGGCCAGTCGCGCAGGATGCGCTCGGTCTCCTCGGCGTGCGTGCTCTCCTCGGCCACCATGTCCTCGAGCTGGACGGCGAGCCCCTTGTCCCCGAACGCCTCGGCGTCGGCCGCACGCTGCGTGTAGTCGGCGATGGCGCGGCGCTCCGCGACCAGCACCGCCTCGAGCATCTCGCGGTTCGACCCGGCCCGCGCCACTTCCCGGGCTTTTGTCGTGGGCTCGCCGCCGAGCGCGACGATCTTGTTGGCCAGGTACTGGGCATGGGCCTGCTCGTCCGCCACTTCGTCGAGGAAGAACTGGGAGAGCTGCGGGCGGTAGGGGCCGGTCGCCTTGGCCGCGTAGGTGAGGTACTGCGTGATCGCCGAGAGCTCGCCGGCCAGGTCCTCGTTGAGCCGTTCGATGAGCTGCTTCTTGTCCACGGAATTCGTCCTCCGAAGGGATTCGTCTCTGCCGTTCGGATGGGGGTACTCGCGTGGTCCGACGATGTTGCGCCCGTGCCGCCGCAACCGCTCCGGGGCACGTCGTGTCCGAGGTTTCGACCTCCCTTGCCCACGATTCTCGAGCCCGTGTCGCCGCTACGAATCGCCCCCTCCCTCGCCACGCTCCCGCGCCCGGCCCGGTGCGCGGCGTTCGTGTGGATCGCGCTGGCGAGCGCCTCCGCCCCCCTCGCGGCGCAGGCCGCGCCGACGCTCGCCGAGCACCTCGTGGAAGCGCTCGCGGAGCACCGCGTCGTCGCGCTGGGGGAGAATCACGGGCACGTCGAGCTCCACCGGCTCCTCCTCGTAGCGCTGCGCGATCCGGCCGTCGCGGCCCGGATCGACGACCTCGTCGTCGAGTTCGGCAACGCCCGCTACCAGGACGTCGTCGACCGGTACATCGGGGGGGCGGCGGTCCCCGACGACTCGCTCGCGCTGGCGTGGCGCAACACGGTCGTCTCGCCTAACACGGTGTGGGAATCCCCGGTGTATCGCGGATTCTTCGAGGCCGTCCGCGAGATCAACCGGTCCCTGGAGCCTCCGGCGCGCTACCGGGTCGTGCTCGCGGATTCCGACGTCGACTGGTCAGCCGTGCGGCATCGGGACGACCTGGCGCCCTACTACGACCGCGCCTCCGCCATGGCCGGCACCCTCCGGCGCGAATCGCTCCTGCGCGGGCGGCGGAGCCTCTTCCTGGCCGGCGGGCTGCACGTGGCCCGGAGGCCACGGGTGCGAGTGAGCTCCGCGGGCCTGCCGGTCGCGGAGCCGACTCCGGTGGTGCTGATCGAGCTGCATCACCCCGGTGTGACGTGGGTCGTGCAGTCGATGGGCCGGGCGGGCGAGCTGGAGCTGGAAGCGCTCACGGGCTCGGGTCCGGCCCGGGTCGTGCGGACGGACGCACGGCCGGAGATCGCCGGAATCGAGGCGAACCTCGCGACGACCCTTCGCGACCGTGACGGCGCCCGGTCGGACGTCTACGGCAATGCCCGGCTCCCCGACGTGGTGGACGCGGTCCTCCTCTGGGACCCGGGAGAGGTCACGCTGCTGGAGGCACCGGCCTCGGCGTTCGCGGACGACGCCTGGTGGGCCGAGCTGAACCGCCGGAGCCTGCTCGTCCGGGGCGTGCCCATGGACGAGCGGCTGCGAGGCGGTTGAGCCGCGACGTTACCGCCGGCGACCGCCGCGGCGGTTGCCGCCGCCGGTCGGCGCGCCCGACGGCGCTCCGGCCTTGTGCCGGTACGTGATCCGGCCCCGCTCCAGGTCGTACGGCGAGAGCTCGACGGTCACCCTGTCCCCGACGAGGACCCGGATCCGGAACTTCGCCATCCGCCCCGCGGCATACGCGAGGACCACGTGGTCGTTCTCGAGCTTGACCCGGAACTTCTGGTCCGGGAGCACTTCGGTTACCACGCCTTCGACTTCGATCGCATCCTGCTTCGGCACGCATTTCCCTCCGTGGGGGGTGTTCGACCCGGGCTGCGCCCGGCAAGCGAAAGGCGGTGGCCTCGAAGCACGAGACCGCCGCCTGTGCAGTCGCGGCGCCCACTGGGGCGCCTTCGTACGGTGGCTCGTTCGGCGGTCCAGGTCAACCGGGCGCCGCGAGCCCGTGGCCGCCCAGGGGCTCCGTCTCTGAGCGGTCGGTGAACGCCACGATCAGCGGTCGGCCGCGCGCGATTGCGTCCTGTACCGCAGGGAGCGCGAGCGACGCCTCGTGGCTGGCGCGGTCCTCCCAGACCTCCGTGACCCAGAGCGCGTCCGTGTCGTCGATGTCGCGGGCCACGACGTAGCTCAGGCAGCCCGGCATCTCGCCGGTGCCGGAGATGAGGATCTCCGCGAGCACGTCGCGATTGCCGGGCGTGGCCCGGATCCGGCCGATGAGTCCGTACATGTCAGTCTCGGGGCTGGAGCGCGGCCGCCTCGAAGACGTCGAGCATCCCTTCGGCGGCCGGCGGATTGACGAGGTCTACCGGAACGGGATAGCCGGTGTCTGCGATGCGGGCCAGGGCGGCGCCGAGATCGTAGGTCGTCCGGCGCTGCTCGATTCGCCCCGGCTCGAGCGTGAGCCAGCCGGCGGCCGTCTCGCCGAAGGGGAGGCCGACCGAGCCGGCGTTGACCACGCGGGTCTCCCCGACCTTCCGGTCGAACGGCATGTGCGTGTGCCCGCACACGACCACGTCGGCCCCCGGCGCGCACACCACCGGGGCAAGTCGCTCGTCCGGCGTGAGCCGCGTGAAGATGGCGTTGTCGTCGTTCGGCGTGGCGTGGCAGAAGAGCACGTCCCCGAGCCCCTCGATCCGCACGGAGGTGGTGAGGGGCCAGGCGGCGAGCGTGTCCCGGTCCGCGGGTCGCAGCCGCAGGCACCGCGATGCGTGAGATTGACCAGAAT
>CALJLC010000043.1 GCA_937982605.1 uncultured Gemmatimonadales bacterium
GGCGACCACCGAGATCTACACTCTTTCCCTACACGACGCTCTTCCGATCTTGTCCCCGCGCGTGCCGGCGAACGTCGGCGGCGAGGAGAACTCTCCCGGCCCGTCGCCGCGCTGGCCGAGCGTGCGCTCCCACGTCCCCGAGGCGTCGTAGACGCGCACGCCCGGCGTGGCGCCGTCCGAGACGAGGACGCGCCCGTCCGCCGTCACGGCGAGGTCGACGATCCGCGAGAGCGTGTACGCGGGGTCTCCGTCCGGGACGCCGATCTCCAGATCCGCGTCGACCAGCGTGCGCCAGACGGGGAGCTCGTTCCGATCGAGGGCGTAGGTGACGATGCGAACGCCGGCGCTGTCGACGACGGTGGCGGCCGGTGCCGTGGAGGGGGGACCGCACGCGAGGGGGGCGAGGATGGCGGCACCGGCGATGCCCACGAGCCCGCGCCGGATCCTCCTCACCGGTCCGCGTCGCGCAGCAGGGCGGCGAGGTCGAGCGGGCGGGTGTACATCGCGAGCGCTCCGGCATCGTCCCGCGGCCACGCCTCACGCGGGCGGTCCCAGTACAGCTCCACGCCGTTGCCGTCCGGGTCCCGGAGGTAGAGCGCCTCGCTCACGCCGTGATCCGCCGCCCCTTCGAGAGGCACGCCGGCGTCGCCGAGGCGGCGGAGGGCACGGGCGAGCGCCGCCCGCGTCGGGTAGAGGAACGCCACGTGGTACAGCCCGGTCGTGCCGGGCGGCGGCGGCGCCCCGCCGGCCGATTCCCAGCTGTTGAGACCGATGTGATGGTGATAGCCGCCCGCCGAGAGGAAGGCGGCGGAGGCGCCCATCCGCTGCGTGACCTCGAAGCCGAGCACCCCCGAGTAGAACGCGATGGCGCGCTCCACGTCGGCCACCTTGAGGTGCACGTGCCCTACGACGGCGTCCTGCGGGATCGGGGGGAGGTCGTCGGGCTCCATGCCGGCATCCTACGGCGAGAGCCGCTTGCGGAACCAGTGGTGCGCGTACGGCTCGTCGTTGAAGGCGTCCACCTCGGTGTAGCCGGCTCGGCGGTACATGCCGATCGCGGTCTCGAGCGCGCGATTCGTCTCCAGCTGGACCACCGAGCACCCCAGCCGCCGGGCCGCCTCCTCCAGCTCGTCGAGCAGGCGACGGCCGAGGCCGCGCCCCCGCACCGAAGGATCGACCCACATCCGCTTGATGTAGCCGACGTCGGCGACCTCCCGCTTCACCGCTCCGCACCCCACGGGCCGCCCCTCGAGGGTGGCCATCAGGAAGACGCCGCGGGGCGGCGCGAAAGCCCCTGAGTCGGGGACGAGGCTCCGGTCGAGCTGGAAGCCCCCGTCGAAGAGCTCGTCGAGGGTCTCGTAGTAGCGCGCGAGGCACCACTGCGCCTCGGCGCTCTCCGGGGCGGCCGGCGCGATCTCGATCCCCGGTGCCGGTCCGCCGGGATCTCCGGAGTCGTCCCCCGTCATCCCGTCACGGCGCCGCGTCACCCCACAGCTCCGAGAGCACCCGCACGAAGTTGCCCCCGAGCATGAGCCGGATCTCGTCGTCTCCGAAGCCGCGGCGGATCAATCCCTCGGTGAGATCGAAGACGCGCCTGGGGTGGTCGAGTCCGTCGACGTGGACAAGACCGTCGTCCGTGTACGAGATGTGATACCGCTCCACGTTCGGCTGGGACTCGGGACCGGGCGTGCCCGGCGGCACCCGCGGTGAACCGAAGCCCTCGATGTCGAGATCGGATCCGATCCCGACGTGCTCGACTCCCACGGTCCGGGCCACGTGCTCGAAGTGATCGACGACGTCGTCGACCCCGATCGGGTCCGTGCTCTTGATCATGAACCGGATGAACGGAATCCCCATGACCCCGCCACCCCGGGCGAGCGCCCGGATCATCTCGTCGGTCTTGCAGCGCATGTAGCCCGGCAGCAGCGCGCGGCACGAGGCGTGGGTGAAGATCACGGGCCGGGTCGCGGCGTCGAGGGCGTCGAGCGTCGTGCGGTCCGCGCAGTGGGAGAGGTCGACGACCATCCCGACCTCCTGCATGCGCTCCATGATCTCGTGACCGAAGACCGTGAGGCCGCCGTCCCGATGCTCGAGGAAGCCCGCACCGATGCGGTTCTGGAAGTTGTAGGTGAGCTGCGCCACCCGCTGCCCGAGGCCGTGGAAGAGGTCCACGTCGTCCGCCCGTCGGAAGTGCTCGGCGTTCTGGGTGGTGATCATGATGCCCACCTTCGACGCACCGGCCGCCGCCCGCAGGTCGCGCGGGTCGTCGACGCGGGTGAACCAGTCACTGTGCGACGCGATGAAGCCGTTCCACTCCGCGCAGAAGCGCAGCATCCCCTCGAACGAGCTCGCGCCGCGGCCGAGCGCGATCACGTCGACACCGGAGTCCCGGTAGACGCGGAAGTGCTCCTCCGTGAAGCTCTCCGGCTCCGTCAGCCATCGATCGGCGAGCGGCGTCCCGTCGTCCCGTCGGTCCGGGAAGCGGAACTGACAGAGCATGTCGACGACGGGAGACTCGGTCACCAGGCGGATCGCGCGGGCGGAGTATTCCTGCCCCGACGGTTGGGCCAGCGCGTAGCGCCCCCGCACGATCGCCGGGGCGCCGAGCGCGCCGGCGACGAGTGTACGGATGGCGGTTCGTCGTCTCATCGCGGGGCTTCCTCCTGCGGGGGTGGGCAGCGGTCGTCGCACGGCTCGAAGGCCTGGAGTCGGTTCCCCTCGGGATCCCTGAAGACGAAGGTGCGGGCCCCGACGGCGGCGTCGAAGACGACGGCCTCGTCGACGGACACGCCGCGTTCGGCCAGGGCCCGTCGAAACGACTCGATCTCCCGGACGTAGAGCCCGGCCTTGAAGAGGCCGTGGTGACGCGCGGGGGGCGCAGCGGCACGGGTCTCGTGGGTGAGCTCCACGACGAGCCCGCCCCCCGCCAGGATCCGGATCGCGTAGCGACCGTCGTCGGCGTCGATGCGGCGGACCTCCTCCAGCGCGAAGACCGAGGCATACCACTCGGCCATCGAGTCGACGTCCCGGACCTGGATCGCCACGAAGGCGGGAGCCACCGACACCGGAGCGGCGGACACGGCGGAAGGGCGTGCCGGCGGAGCGGGCTCCTGCGCCGAGCACGAAGCACCCCCCAGGAGCGTCACCACGGCCGCGAGCGCGCACGAACGGATCCCCGCCCCGACGCCCCCGGCGGCGCTCAACCGACGGGCCTTCGGCATACGCCGAGAAGGTGCGGGCTGAGGCCGCGGAGCGCCGGCTCCCGCTCGACCTCCCGGGCCGCGCGCAGGAGGTCCTCCCGCCGCCGTCCGTCCGCCCACCGGGCCTCGAAGTCACCGAGGAGGCAGGCGGGGCCTTCGAGGCCGAAGAAGCCTTCGACGCGAAAGCCCGCGGCCCGCAGCTCCGCTTCGAGCTCCTCGGGACGGTGGAAGTAGGCGGTGGTGAAGTATCCGGGCACCTCGGCCGGGTTGCGATGCGTGCCCGTGCGCAGGTCCTCCTCCACGATCTCCGAGAACGACGGGTCGGCGAGCAGGTCCCGCGCCACTCCGTCGAAGAGCGACGCCCACCGGGTGATGCACGCGGCGAAGAGGACGCCCCCGGGGCGGAGCGCGCGGTGCGCCTCGGCGAGCGCCCGGGCGCGGTCGGCGGGGTCCACGAGGTGGTAGAGCGGCCCGAGCAGGAGGAGGAAGTCCGCGGAGGCGTCGGCGCACGGCAGGCTTCGGGCGTCGCCCACCTGTGCGGAGGCGAGCGGCACGTCGGATGCGGCGCTGCGCTCGCTCGCCAGAGCCACCAGTCGGGGCACCGGGTCGAGGAGGTGGACCGTGTAGCCGCGGGCGCTCAACCAGAACGCGTACGCGCCCGCCGCTCCGCCGACGTCGAGCACCGTCGCCGGGGGATCGGGCGCGAACCGGAGCACGAGCTCCTTGGTGCGCGCCGCTTCGATCTGGGAGAGCCCCCGGGCCAGGCGCGTCTCCTCCGGGCGACGCTCGTAGTACGAGCGGATGGCGGGGTCGAGCCCGCTCACGTGACCTCCGCCGCGGTTCCCAGCGCGTTGATGTCCCGCGTCTCGAGGATCGCCCGCGGATAGCCGGACGTCACGGCGGCGAGCATCGCGCGGCCGATCCGCACCGTCGTGGTCACGCCGCCCGGGAGCAGGCGGACCAGGAGCGGGGTGATCGGTCTGACGAGTCCGTAGGCGACCCGGTATGCGGTCGTGCTCGACCGGACGCCCTCGAGCGGCTGCACGAAGCCCGGCCGGAAGACGTACGCCTCGATCGGGCGGGCGAGGACCTCGTTCTCGGCCTCTCCCTTGACCCGGGCCCACATCATCCGGCTCCGGCCCGAGCCGTCGCTCCCCTGACCGGAAACGAAGCAGACCTTGACGTCCGGGTTGGCCTCCAGGAGGGCGTCCAGGACGGCGACCGTGAGATCCACGGTGACGCGCCGGTAGGCATCCTCCGCCATGCCGGCCGACGAGACGCCCAGGCAGTAGAAGCAGGCGTCGACCGAGCCGAGTCTGGCTCCGTGCTCGGCACCGAGGCGGAAGAGATCCGGCACGACGACGTCTTCGAGCTTCTCTCCGGCGAGCCCCGACGGGCGTCGCCCCACGGACACCACCGACTCCACGCGAGGATCGCGCAGGCATTCGAGCGTGACTCCGCCACCGATCATCCCGCTCGCGCCGAAGACCGCCACGTTCACCGAGCGCTCACCGCCTCACGCCGTGGCGTCCACGGGCACGATCGAGCTCCGCACGAGGAGCCACTCCGCGACGACGAGGTTGGGGACCCAGCAGAGCCACGAGATGGCCGGATACGCCTCCTCGAAGGGGATCCCGGCGACGGCGCTGATCGGCAGGTAGATCCTCAGGGTCACGGCGGCCAGGCAGAGCGAGTAGCTCCGGATCATCCACGCGCGGTGGCCGTCGTAGTCCCCGGCCCGCACCCGCGCGACGGCAACGAGCGCCGAGGTCACCCAGAGCACCGCGAGGATGCCGAAGCCGAAGTGGGCCGTCACGCCGCCGGTCGAGGAGGGGGCGAGGAGAAAGGCCGAGACCCCGCCGACCACGACCATCGCCACATAGGTCTTCCCGAGGGAACGATGAACGACCGGGCGTCGGACGCGGAGGCGGGTGCTGAACTGGAGCGCCCCGACGGCGAGGGCCACCCCGCCAGCCGCCATGTGCCCGAAGGAGCGGAGGGCCTTGGCGGCGAAGAGCTCCTCCACGAAGCCCCCGCGGACGGTCGGCACCAGGGCGTTTCCCACGGCGTACGCCGCCACGAGCGCCGCGAGCAGCGTCATCACCCCCCAGGACACCTTCCGCAGCATGCCGCCCCCTCCGTCTGGATGGCCCGCGCGAAAGTGCGCCCGCGCACCCCGCGCCACAACTCCGGTCCGCCCCTACTCGAGCTCCGGGAACGGGAGGTAGCCGTGGTGGGCGGCCGCCCAGAGTGCGCCTCCATACCCCAGACCGAGCCCCACCCAGGCGGCGAGCGAGACGGGGATCGGCGTCGCACCCACGAGAGTGGAGAGCACGCGGACCCCGAGGCCGACGAGGACGCCGAGCACGGGGAAGGCGCGGTAGCCTGGCGGGACGAGGAGATCACCGGAGCGGGCACCGTCCGGACCGGGCCGCCGCCCGCGCAGGAGGCTCCAGACGCCCTTCACGACGACGACCACCACGCCGAGCCCCGTCCAGAAGACGACGCCCCCGGCGAAGACGGCCGCGAAGGCGAAGGGCGCCACCGCCTGGACGACCTGCGACTCGGGGGCGAGCGCGGCGCTGGCTGCCAGCGCGAGGAGAGGGCCCACCAGGAAGCCGCCCAGCACGACGACCATCTGCACGACACCCGACCGATCCGGAACGACTCTCATCCACGGATTCTGGCCTGCCCGGAGGCTGCCGTCTAGCTTCGTCTCGACGGCTTCGACGCAACCGGATCGGGGGCGCATGGACAGCCTGCAGGGCAAGCTGCTGATCTCGAGCGGTGGGCTGTACGACCCGAACTTCCGGCACACGGTGGTGCTCGTCGGGCGTCACACCGCCGACGGCGCGCTCGGCGTCATCCTGAATCGTATGCAGGACGTGGCGGTCGCCGACGCGATCCCCGACCTGGCCGGGCTCGTTCGGCCGGGAGAGCGGCTCTACCTGGGCGGACCGGTGCAGCCGGAGGGCGCCGTCCTCCTGGCCGACTTCGAGCAGCCGGAGCTGGCGGACCTCCTCGTCCTCGGGACGATCGGCTTCGTCACCGGAGAAGCGTCGCCCGAGCTGACCCGCGCCATCCGTCGCGCGCGCGTCTACGTGGGCTATTCCGGGTGGGGTCCCGGACAGCTCGAGGCCGAGCTCGCGGCCGACAGCTGGATCGTCGAGGATGCGCGCGCCGAGGACATCTTCACCGACGCTCCGGACCTGCTGTGGAGCCGTGTCCTGCATCGGAAGGGCCCGAAGTTCCAGCGGCTGTCCCGCATGCCGTACGACCCGTCGATGAACTGACGCGGCTCCCTCACCACGAGATGATCGTCCGGACGCCGAGGACGAGGAACGCCGTGCGGGAGCTCCGGAACCGTCCGTAGTCGTCCCTCCCGACGCGAGCCACGACGAGCGCCGCCGAGGGCGCGAGGGGCCCGAGCTCGATCCCGAATCCCTGGCCGAGCGCCGTGAGCGAGCCCCCGACCTGCCCGTTGGGCGACCGACCGGCATGGCGGAAGAGCGAAGTCGTGCCGTACACCCGACTCCCGTCGACTTCGGCGAGGTCGTACGCCCGGTAGACGACGTCCTCGAACCCCGCGCCCCGGGACAGCCCGAAGCCGCCCCCGACGCCGATCGGCCCGGCGCCTCCCCGCAGCTGGAGGAAGCCCTCCGCGTACGGGAAGAGACCCGCAAGGCCGCCTCCGACCTCGTACGCCCACCCGCCGTCCGTACGTCCGCCCACGGTCATGCCGACGCCGAGCGCGGGCCCCGAGGCGTCGCAGGTGGCGCCGCAGTCGAGGCTGAAGAACCACCCGGCGTCTTCTCCGGGCGGCGTGGCGACCGTGGCCACGACCTCGACCCGACCGCCCGTCTCCACCTGTGCGGAGCGGACGGGGACGAAGGTCGAGCAACCGGCCAGGAACGGGGTGACGAGGGTGAGGGCGAGGCGCGCGGACATTCACGGATCCTCCGGAACGGGTCGGGACCATCGTGCCGTCGCCGTGCGTCCGTCGCCCTCCGTCGGGCTGCGTAGACGTGGTGTAACGTCCGGCCTTCGCCCTATCGCGTCAGCGGATAGTGGTCCGCGTCCCCGTACCGGACGCGCCATTCACCCCCGCGGCGCTCCCAGACGAGGGAGGTCGGGCCCCGACTCTGCGTCACGACGCCGTCCCGTGAGACGAGGGAATCGCGGAAGACGAAGGAGCTGATGGCCAGGTCGGCCGAGAGCGCCACGATCTCCACGTCCGACCAGACGGTGTGGAACGTCTCGAGCGATGCCATGAACGCCCGCGATCCGGCGGCCACCTCGTCGAAGGTCGTGCGCTGTCCGTCGACGAGCATCTCGTACTCGGGCCAGAGCAGCGCGATGACCCCCTCGGCGTCCCGCGCGGTGTCCGCGGCGTGGAACGCCCAGACCCGCTGCTCGACCTCGCGCTCGACGTCCACAGGGTCGAACGACGGCGCCCCGGCACCGCAGGACGCCGCGACCGCGAAGAGCACGCAGTGCGCGGGCCGCGCCCGGATCATCGGCTCAGCGCCCGCCCGGCTCCCGGCCCGGGTCGTCGGAGCCGGGCGTCCGGTCCGGATCCGCGTCAGCCGGCACCGCCTCGACCGCGGCGCCGATCACCGCGAACCGGATCGCCCCGGGCGTCTCCGCGCGGAGGTCGGGGATCACCGTCACGCGCACGGCCCTCCGGTCTCGCCCCAGGTCGGGAAGAGGCGCATGGCCGACCGGCGGCCGGAAATGCGGCGCGCCGGGCGGTTCGGGGGCCGGCGGCGGCGCGGGGGCTTCGGCGGCGGGAGGGGCGCTCGGCGCGACCGGCGGCGACGGATGCGGACGCGCGGCGAGGAGCGCGGCCGTGAGCGCGATCGCGGCGCCCCCACCGAGCGTGATCGCCCCCAGGGCGAGAACATCGTCGAACGGTCGGATCATCGCGCTTCCTCCTCGGGCACTCGTCCCTCCTACCGCGTTCGCCTTCGATTCGATCCGGGCCGCCTCCCGCGGCGTTGCCCCGGCCCTTGCCGGCCGCCGACCCGCGCGGATCATTGACGCCGCGCCGGGCGTGCCCCGGACCGCCACACGTCCACTCGATCTCCGCGAGCCCCCATGCCCGGTCCTTCGCCGAACGCGCGCCACCCCATCGCCGGGGTTCGGCGCACGGGATTCCTGAAGCACTTCGTCACCCGACCCAACATCGAGGTCGGCGACTACACCTACTACGACGACCCCGCGGGCGTCGAGCGATTCCAGGACAACGTCCTGTACCACTTCGACTTCGTCGGCGACCGACTCGTGATCGGGCGCTTCTGCTCGATCGCCGCCGAGACCCGATTCATCATGAACGGAGGCAACCACGCCACGGACTGGTTCACGACGTTCCCCTTCCCCGTCTTCGGTGAGGGCTGGGAGGTGGCGATGCCCGAGGCGTGGCCACACCGGGGAGACACCGTCGTCGGACACGACGTCTGGATCGGCTACGGGGTGACGGTGCTCCCGGGAGTCCGGATCGGCAACGGCGCCATCATCGCGGCGAAGTCGGTCGTGACGCGCGACGTGGAGCCGTACGCGATCGTCGGCGGGAACCCCGCCGAGCGCATCCGCTATCGCTTCGACGAGCCGACGCGCGCCGCCCTCGACGAGATCGCCTGGTGGGACTGGGACGCCGAGCGGATCACCCGCAACGTCCGGGCGATCTGCTCGGGCGACCTCGAGGCGCTTCGCGCCGCGAGCTGAGCTCGGCGCCCCCTCACGCCTCCGGTTCCGCCCTCGACTCGTCCGTCCACGCCAGCACGGCCAGCACCGCCACCAGGAGCACGCTGTACTCCATTCCGTTGCGGCCGGCTCCGACGACGAACCAGCCGGCCGGCCAGTGGACGAGGGCGATTCCGGCCAGGAGCTCCAGGCAGAAGAGGGACGCGAGCGGTCGGACCCACCGCCCGAGCGCCAGGAGCAGGCCGCCGGCGATCTCGTAGACGGTCACGGCCCACGCCGCGAGCGTCCCGAGCGGAAGCCCGCTCGCCGTCAGGAACGTCCCGAAGTCGTCGACGATGCCGAGCCCCGCGCGCGCCACGCCGTGGACGGCCAGGAGGGCGGCGACGACCACGCGAAGCAGGGCCAGCCCCTGCGAGGTGCGCGAACGCGCGTTGGATCCGCTCATGCACGGCCACCGGGTGGACGGAGGAATCGGGGCGGGCAAGCTGTTCTCGGGCAGGTCGGCCCGCCACCCTGACAATTGCTGAACAAGAAGACCATTGAAGTCCGGCGGATCGGCAAGCATCGTAGTCGCAGGAGTGCGGATCCCCCTCCGCCGGGACCATCGGACATGGACTTCACCGACGAAGTGCGCGCGCTGGTGCTCGCCATGGCGGGCCGGCGTTGCGAGTGCCACGGAGACAACTGCCGCCACCACCTCCGCGGCGCCCGCTGCAAGCGCGGGCTCCGCGGCGATCAGTGGAAGATCTTCTGGAGGACCGAGAGCGGGGGCATCGAGCGCGACAACATCGAGGCGTGGTGCCTCGACTGCTTCTCCAACAACTTCTCCGTCCCCACGGAGACGGTCGCTCTGCTCTCGGCGGACATCGCCGACTATGCCGCGCTCCTCGAGCACGACCACCGGCGCGCGCTCACGATCCGCTCCGTGTTCCGGGACGCGGCGGATCGAGTGGCACGGGAGGGTCGCGGTCGCTTCGTGGAGTCCGCCCCGGACGACGTGCTGATCGAGTTCGGAAAGTCCCCGGACGCCCTCGCCGCGGCGCACCGGCTCTGGGAGTCGTTCCTCGAGAGCACGCGCAAGCTCGACCTGCCCACGCCGGACCTCCGCTCCGGGATCCACCGCGGCGAAGTCACGCGGTGGCGTAACGGCTATCTGGCGGGCGAGGCGATCGCCATCGCATCCCGGGTCCTGTCGCTCGCGCCGGCCGGTCGCGTCGTCCTGACCGACCCGGTCGTCGGCGACGTC
>CALJLC010000044.1 GCA_937982605.1 uncultured Gemmatimonadales bacterium
GCTGATGCCCGTCGCGGCTTGCCCGGGCGCGCCGGCAGGGGTAGAGCTATGCCTCCCCGGCACGCGGCCGCGCCGCGCCGTGACGTCCCCGTAGGCACTTTCGGTCGAGGACCCACATGAACAGAACGCTCGGATGGCTGACGCTCGCCTGCGCGGCGACCCTCGCCTGCGCCGCCCCGGACGAGGCCGACCCGGTCGCGGCTGCCGAGCAGGTGGCGTTCGTGTCGGACCACGACGGGAACTACGACCTCTTCCTCGTGGACCTCGAGACGGACTCGGTGGTGAACCTCACCGCACACCCGGGCATGGACTACGGCTTCACCTGGTCGCCGGACGGCTCCGCCATCGCGTTCTCTTCGGACCGCGACGGCAACCGGGAGATCTATCGCCTGGATCTTCTCGGAGGAGAGGTGACCCGCCTGACCGACTCGGAGACTCGAGACGTCGCCCCGGCCTGGTCGCCCGACGGGAGCCGGATCGCCTTCGTGTCGCAGCGTGACTCCGAGCGCGGCGAGATCTACGTCATGGGCGCCGACGGCGGCGCGCCGACCCGGATCACCCGCAACGACCGGTACGAGGAGGTACCGTCGTGGTCGCCGGACGGCGGTAGCCTCGCCTTCGGCGCGCTCGCACCGGCCGCCGAGGGCGCCGACCCGACGCTGCAGATCTTCCGGATCGATCTCGAGACCGGTGAGGAGGCCCAGCTGACCTTCCTCGCGGGGCACAACTCCGCGCCCCGCTGGTCGCCCGACGGCTCGCTCATCGCCTTCTACGGACAGGTGGGAGAGGGATTCGACGGCGCGGACATCATGACGATCGCCCCCGACGGGAGCGGTCTGGCGAATCTCACCAACGACCCGGAGCCGGACTGGCAGCCCGACTGGAGCGCGGATGGGGCCCGCATCGTCTTCGCGCGCGGGCCGGGAGATCCGCTCGACGTGTGGACGATGCGCGCCGACGGGAGTGACCGACGCCCGCTCGTCGTTCGGGACGGGCGGGACGAGCAGCCCGAGTGGCGTCCGCGCTGACCGACTCGATCCGTTCGCGGCTCGGCTACTCCCGGAGGGCCTCCGTGGGTGGGACCCGCGTCGCCCGCAGCGCGGGCAGGAGGCTCGCGATCACGCCGACGCTGACGAGGAGGAGCGGAAGGGCGGTGAAGGTGAGGGGATCGGTGGGCTCGACCCCGTAGAGCAGCGTCTCGACCAGCCTCGACGCGAACCACGCCGCCCCGAGCCCGAGCACGACGCCGAGCACGACGGGACGGGCTCCCTCGGCGAGGATCTGGCGCGCGATCTCCCGGCCCTCGGCACCGAGCGCGACCCGCACTCCGATCTCGCGCGTACGCCCGGCCACCGAGTAGGAGATGACTCCGTAGATGCCGACCGCCGCCAGCAACAGGGCGATGAGAGCGAAGGCGCCGAGCAGGTTCGAGGTCACCCTCGGTCCGGCCAGCGAGACCGATACGATCTCGTCCATGGTCCGCACCTCGTAGAGCGGCAGGTCGGCGTCGAAGGCCTCCATGCGACTCCGTACCGCGGGGAGCACCGACTCCGCCGAGGTACCCATCCGGAGCGCCACCTGCATCGTCCGCGGGACGAAGTAGGTCGAGATGCCGGACTGCATGTGCGGCACGTAGACGTGGGGGTACGGCTCGGCGGCGAGGTTCCGGGTCACGGGGTCGGGGACGAGGCCGACGATCGTCATCCACGCCACCGAGTCCTCCTCGATCTCGTAGCCGAACCGCTTGCCGATCACCCGCTGGCCCGGCCAGAAGCGGGACGCCATCGACTCGCTCACGACCGAGACGAGCGGCCCGTCGCGGACGTCCTCGCGCGTCAGGGCGCGCCCGTCCAGCACCGGGATCCCCATCGTCTCGAAGTAGTCGGGGGCCACCTGGCTGATGCCGGCGTTCCAGGCGGTCTCTCCGTCGGCCCTCGGTGGACGGTCGTCGAGCTGGAAGTCCCACTGTCCGGTCCCCTGGAACGGCAGGTTCGTCGACGCGCTGACGGCGGTCACGCCGGGGATCGCGCGGAGCTCGTCGAGCATGCGCGACCACTCGTACGGTACCTCCTCCACCTCGGGGTACGCGGATTCGGGGAGCGTGATCGAGAAGGTCAGCAGGTCGTCGGGCTCCATGCGCGGATCGGTGTCGGTCAGCGCGTCGAAGGAGCGCACCACGAGCCCGGCGAGGATCACGACCACCAGGCTGAGCGCCACCTCGGAGGTGACGAGAAGCTGGCGCAGTCCGGCACTCCGGCGGCTGCCGATCGAGCGCGCCGCGCTCCCGGCGAGCGTGGTGACCGAGCGGCGTCCGGCCAGGTACGCGGGGAGTATCCCGAAGAGCATCGCGGTCAGCCCGGTCAGGCCGACGGTGAACGCGAGCACCGTTCCGTTCATCTGCACCTGATCGAGCCGGGGAAGGGCCTCGGGGTCCAGCGCGAAGATGGCGCGCAGGCTACCCGCGGCCAGCGCGAGACCGACGAGGGCGGCCACCGCGGCGAGCACGAGGCTCTCGGTGGCGAGCTGTCGGGTGATGCGCGTCCGGTCGGCCCCGAGGGTCCTTCGCACGGCGACCTCCGCGTGGCGCCTCTCCCCGCGAGCCATGAGCAGGTTCGCGATGTTGACGCACGCGATCAGGAGGACGAGGCCGACCGCGGACATCAGCACCGCCAGCACCCGCGGCGCGTCCGCGACGGTCTCCGTGTGCAGCGTCTGGGACCACGGGAAGTGGGCGACGTTGTGCTCGTACTCGGCGGCCCACCGATCGGCGATCACCGCGAGCTCGGCGTCGAGGTCGGCCTGCGAGACCCCGGGCGCGCGCCGTGCGACGACGAGGTAGCCGTGCGACGCCCGGCCGCCCTGGTTGGAGCGATCCAGCCCGGCCGGCAGCCAGGCGCGCGTCTCCGACGGAAACGAGAATCCGCGCGGCATGACGCCCACCACCCGTGTCGGCACCCCGTTCATGAGGATCGAGCGGTCGACGATGTCCGGATCGGCTCCGAAGCGGTCGGTCCACAGCCCGTGCGACAGGATCGTCACGTCGGGGCCTTCCGGGAGCGTCTCCTCTTCCGTGAACCAGCGGCCCAGCAGGGGCGCGACCCCGAGCGCCGGGAGGACGTCCGCGGAGTAGAAGCCGACCCGAACGCGCTCGGCGGAGGCGTCGTCACCGGTCAGCGCCCGGCTCCCGGCGTAATAGATGCCCACCTCGGAGAGCGTCTCGCTCTCCTCCCGGATGTCGAGCGCCTCTACGCCGGAGAGGACGAACTTCTCGATGTCGAAGCCGGACGGCGGGAGGTAGCGCGTCCACAGCACGGAGAGGCGATCCGGCTCCGGATAGGGCAGCGGCGCCAGAACCACACCCTGGACCACGCTGAACACCGCCACGTTCGCTCCGATCGCGATCGCCAGCGTGAGCACGGTCACGAGGGCGAACGACGGCGCTCTCCTCAGCTGCCGGAGCGCGTATCCCAGGTCCTGCCGCACCTCGTCCCACCACAGTCGCCGATTCATCTCCACGTCCCTCCTCGTCCCCAGCTCCCGGCAGTCCGCCTTGAGGCGGTCCACGTCACCGAATCGACGGCGAGCCTCGCGCTCGGCGTCGTCCCTCGTCCACCCGGCCGCCACGAGATCCCGGATGCGCATCTCGAGGTGGTGCCCGAACTCCTCGTCCACCTCGCGCTCGACCGAGGGCCTCACGACGCGGCCGGCCCGGTCCCGCCGCCCCTTCCCGCCCGAGCCCGTCACGCCCACCTCCTCAGCGGCCCGGGGCCAGGATCGACGTCACGGCCGCGCTGAAGCGAAGCCACTCCGCGGTGTCCCGCTCCAGCGCCTCCTCGCCGCGCTCGGTCAGCCGGTAGAACTTCGCCCGGCGCTCGAGCTCGGAGAGGCCCCAGTCCGACTCGAGCAGCCCTCGCTTCTCGAGCCGGTACAGCGCCGGGTAGAGCGAGCCCTCTTCCACGAGGATCGCGTCTCCGGTTCGCTCCTCGATCCAGCGCGCGATCGCGTAGCCGTGCAGCGCCCCGTGGGACAGGGTCTTGAGGATCAGGGTGTCGAGCGTGCCGTGCAGCAGCCTGCGCTCGGAGCGGGGCATCGAGCCTCCATGCCTAGATAATCTAGGCACCATGATGGGCGGCGATACCTAGATAGTCAAGGTATCCGACGGCGATGCCTAGTCGGTCGAGGTATTGGACGCGAAGACCGACGCGGGGGTTGGAGCCCGCCCGGCCTCGCGCGCGACCGCCGGGCGTGGGTATGCTGCCGGGCGACCTTCCAACACCGGAGTCCCATGCCCCGTCGACACCTTCCCGGCCTGCTCGGCCTCGGCCTCGCCTCCGCCCTGCTGCTCCCGGCGCCCGCGCAGGCGCAGCTCCTCTCGCTTCCCCTGCCCGACATCCCGGACGATCCCGAGGCGTTGGTCATCGAGGTGGAGCTCGCGCCGGGACAGGCGTCGCAGCCGCACCGGCACCACGCGTACGTCTTCGTCTACGTCCTGGAGGGCGTGGTCGAGATGCAGGTCGCGGGAGGTGAGCTGCAGCGGCTCTCCGCCGGGGAGATGTTCCACGAGACGCCCGCCGACGTCCACACGGTCTCGCGGAATCCGAGCACGACCGAGCGCGCCCGCATCCTCGTCCACTTCATCAAGGAGGCGGGCGCGCCGGTCACGACACCGGGCGGCGGCGGGGGCTCGGGCCCCTGATCACCCCGTCCGGGTCACTCCGCCTGCAGCGCGCTCGCCGGCGGGACCCGGGACGCCCGGCGCGCGGGGATCGCCGTGGCCGCCGTCGTCACCGCGAGCAGCACCGCGCACACCCCGACGAGCGTCACCGGGTCGCTCCACGACACCCCGTAGAGGAGCGATGACAGCACCCGGGTTCCGAACCAGGAGAGCCCGAGTCCGACGACGACGCCGAGGAGCGCGGGCCGGACGCCCTCGTGCAGGACGAGCCGCACGACCTGATCCGAGGCGGCTCCGAGCGCGATGCGGATGCCGATCTCGCGGGTCCGCTGCGCCACCGCGTACGCCACCACGCCGTAGAGCCCGACCGCCGCCAGCAGGAGCGCCAC
>CALJLC010000045.1 GCA_937982605.1 uncultured Gemmatimonadales bacterium
GGACGCTAGCGGCCGGGCCGGCCTCTCCGACCGGGCCGCCGACCGGGCCGCCGCACGCCGGGGCGAGACCGCCGCGGCGCTGGCCGACAGGGCGGTGGCTGCGGCGGGAGCCTTCGATCTCGGCGTCGATCCCAATGGCGTGATCGCCCTATTCCCGATCGCCGCCGGGAACCGGCCGGATCTGAATCCGCTCGCCCTCGCCGCCACCGAGTTGCTCGTGACCGACTTCCGCGCACGGGGCGTCCTCGCAGTGCTCGACTGGGAGTTCGCGGCCGCGGCACGGATTCGGCTCGCCGAGGAGCTCCCGGGCGTGGTGCCCGACGTCGGGTTCGCGCGCTATCTCGGTGTCTACCGGGTCGTGACCGGTGAGATCGTGGCGGTAACGGGCTCCGACGTCTCGATCGCGGTACGGGCGGTTCAGTTCCGCGAGCAGGGAAGTACCAGGGTGGAGGTTGACACGCTCGTGACGCGCTTCGTGGACTTCGCCGCCGACCGCCGCGCCTTTACCAACCGTGTCTGGGAGATGACGAGCGGGGCGACGGAAGGGTCGACCCCCGGCGATTTCTTCGACGCACCGAGCATCTCGCAACAGGCGCTGCTGGCCCTGGGCCGCGGGTTGATCGCGGCCCGTAGTCTCGACTGGCCGGCCGCCCTCGAGGAGTTCCGCGCGGCGCACGACGCGGCGCCGGGGGTGCGTGTGATCGAAGACCGGGTGCGCCACGCGGAAACCCTTCTCGCGGCGCGTGCACCGGGCCCTCTCGTCCTCGCGGAGGAGGTGCTGGCCCTTACGCGGATGTTGGAAAGCGCGGAGTCGCTCCAGGCGCTTGCGGGCCCCGGGCACGACGTACTCGGGGCGCCCACCCGACAGGGGGTGAGCGAGGTCTACGGCCTCGACCGTCTCGGGTCCCAGGTGTTCCTCGATCTCTTCATCCCGATCGGAGGCACCCGATGACAGCCGGGCCACGAGTGCTGCTGGCGTGTGCGCTGGCCTGTGCGACGCCACTCAGTCCCTCCGCCGGCCACGCACAGGAAGTCGACGTCCGCACCTCGGCTCAGGGACTCACTTTCAGCGATCCGTCCGTGGCGGGGCTGCGTTCCTACACGACCGTGTTCACGTCGATCGCCGCCTGTGTCCCCGTCGGCCAGCGGTTGGAGGTCGGGCTTCGGCTCGCGCACGGGCGAGCGTCCCTCAGCTCGCGCGGGGTGAGCAGCGTGACCCTTTCCGGCTTGGGCGACACCGACGTCTTCGCGCGCGCCTCGCTGGGACGGGCGCGCTTCACCGCCCTCCTGACGCTCGGCACGGGAGCGTCGATGCTCTCCTCGGACCAGCAGGTCGTGGCCGGCATCGCCGCGGCCGAGTTCCTCCCCTTCCCCATACGCAGCTGGGGGCGAGGGACCGGCTACGCGCTCGCGGTGGATCTGCCGCTCCGCTCAGGTGGCTTCGATATCGAGCTCGGCGTCGCGTTCCGCAGCCACGGGACGGTCACGCCCTTCGACAACGACACCTTCCAGTACCAGCTCGGCAGCGAGGCGGTGCTTGGACTCGAGGTCGGTCGGCGGCTCGCGGCACTCTCGTCCTTCCGGGTCGGTGCCCGTGTCGTGCTTCCTGGCGCTGATGGGACCAGGGGGGGCGACCTCTTCGAGCCGGGTCGGCGCATCCTCGGCTATGCCACCCTCGCCTTCCCGGTGCGCTCGACTGCCGTGCTAGTTCGTGGGGACGTCTTCCGGCGCAGTCCCGGCTCCGACGTATCGACGAGCGCGAGTACGCCCGCGAGCGTGCTCGCAGGCGGCTCGGATTCCCCGGCCCGATCGCTTGCCGCGGTCAGCTTCGAGACATGGACGGTTACCGCCCTCCTTCCGGTGCGCACGCGCGCCGGGGCACGCTTTTACGGAGACGGGGACGGCGCGGGAAGGGGATTCCTGCTCACGGCCGGCCTCGGCACCGAGCTGCATGCGCCGCTACCCGTACCGGGCCGCGTAGTGGTGCGCCCTGAGGTGGGCTTGCAGCGGGGCCGCATCGAGCTCGACGGCTTGGAGTCCGTGATCGCGGCATGGCAGGCGGGACTATCGCTCCGGTGGGAGGGCGCGCCGTGAGGCGGCCGGCGACCGGCCCGACGGTCCTGCTCCTGGTGGCCGCCGCGTGCTCCGTGGTGGTCGCACCCGATGTCGGCACTCCGGAGCTGTCCGTCGTGCTGACGACGGAGCCCGTCTTCGGTGGTGTCCTGCGCCGCATCGACCGCCTCCAGCTCGAAGTCGCAGTCCCGGGGCGACCCGTCCGGGACACCGTGCTGGCAGTGCAGGTGACGGGCGGCGCGCTCCGGGCGCGCACGGTGCTGCACCCCTCCGAGGGCGAGCCCGGTACCGTGGTTCACGTCACGCTCCTCGAGGGCACTCAGCCCCGCTTTCGGGCTCAGGCGCGGCTCGACGCCGAGTCGGGCTGGCCCTTCGAGGCCGAGATGGAGCTCGAGCCCGAGGCGGTGCTCAGCGTCTGGCCCGGCTCCTGGCAGCTCCTGCCCGGCGAGAGCGTGCTGCTCGAGGATATGGCTCGGATCGTCTTCACCGACGGAGAAGCGGTGGTCTCGGACCGGGTTACGTGGACCTGGTCGGACCCTGAGATCGTCGAGCTCACGCAGACGGCCATCATCGCCCGATCTCCGGGCTCCAGCCTCGGCACCGCAGCCTGGAACGGCCAGCGGGGCAACACGCTCGTGACGGTCGAGCCGGCCGGCCAGCTCACGGTCAGCGACTCGATGCCCCGGGTCTATCTGGCCGATGACGAGACGTTGTCCTTCGACGTCGAAGTCACCAATACCATCCCGGGCGAGATCTTTGCCGTCGAGGCCTCGGTGCCCGCCGCCTATCCGTGGCTGTCGGCGACGCTCGCCGACGACGCAGTACCCACCACACTCACAGTCCGGGTCGACGGCACCCTCGTGCCATCCGGTGGGGAGGTCGGGATCGTGGAGCTCCGTCCCGCGGGGGGCGAACGGGTCACCACGGTCTCGGTCGACGCCCGTCTCGATCCGACGGTGGGCGTCGAGACCCGGATCTGGGAGCGCTTCTGCATGTTCGGCGACTCGATCGGGGTCTCGCCCCCCGGCTCCGTGGGCTGCGTCCGGATGGAGGCCCGCGCCTGGAACGAGGGCACGGAGAGGAGGTTGGTCCTGGCCGTGCAGAACCTCCACGGCTCCCTGGGGGACAGCCTCGACACCGCCCTCGACTTCGAGGTGCACGGGGTAGGGTTGGCCGTCGTCGGGGTCACGGACGTGCCGAGTCTGCTCCTTGTCCGCGCCGCCGGGTCGGTGGCCACGTCGGGCACCCCTCGGTGGACTCCGTCTCCCTACGACGGGGCCTTCTCCGTCCGATCGATGCGGCACACGTCGATCGTCGGGTGTACGCCGACGAGCATCGCCTCGGCCACCTACGGCACCTGTGCGGCAAGCGGCTTCACCGGCTCGGTTCGCATGGACTTCGCGGTGCCTGATACGACGTGGTCCCTCGCGTCAGCGGTCGCGATCATGGATCCGTACATGACCGGCTACGAAATCAGCGCCTGCACGGACCTGCCGCCGGGTGCGTGCACGACCGTCCGCTAGCGGCGACGCGGCAGTGGGTCGACGGCCAGTTCGAGCGCGGCACGCTCGAGCGCATCGCGCTGCGCCAGCAGCCCGGCCACCTCCGCGTCCAACTCGGTGATCCGAGAGCGGAGTCGGCCGAGTCGCATCGCTACGACCTCCGCGGCGCTGGGGACCAGCGCCGACAGCGGATGCTCGGGATGGTCGAACGGGACGACGCGATCGATCGGACCGGCCCGGCGCGGCGTCGC
>CALJLC010000046.1 GCA_937982605.1 uncultured Gemmatimonadales bacterium
CCCCACATGAAGCGCATCACCATGGAGAACATCCGTGACGCGCTGCGGGACATGAAGCACGAAGTGACGGTCGATCCCGACGTGGCGGCCCGTGCGCGGGTCGCGGTCGAGCGGATGCTCGCCGTCCCCCGCTGACCCTGGATCTCGACGCGTTTCTCGAGGCCGCCCTCGAGGAAGACCTGGGGGAGGCCGGAGACCTCACCTCCGACGCCACGATCCCCGAAGACGCCGTCGCCACGGCGCACGTCGTGGCTCGCGAAGACGGCTGCGTCGCGGGACTGGGCGTGGCGCTTCGCGTCTTCGAGCTGCTCGACGACGAGGTCGCCACGGGCGCGCTCGTCCAGGACGGAGAGGTCGTGGCGGCCGGGACGCGGCTGGCGACCGTCAACGGGCCGGCCCGCTCGATCCTCGCCGCCGAGCGACTGGCGCTCAACCTCCTGGGCCAGCTCTCCGGCGTGGCCACGGCCACCCGGGCGCTCGTCGACCGCGTCGAGGGAACGGGCGCCCGCATCATCGATACCCGCAAGACCGTGCCCCTCCTGCGCGCGCTCCAGAAGCAGGCGGTCGTGGCCGGCGGTGGCGCCAACCACCGGATGGGTCTCTACGATCAGGTGCTCATCAAGGACAACCACGTCGAAGCGGTCGGCTCCGCCGCCGAGGCGGTCCGCCGTGCGAAGGCGTCGGTCGCACCCGAAGTGAAGGTCGAGGTCGAGATCGAGTCTCTCGAGGTACTCGAGGACGTCATCGAGGCCGGAGCGGACATCGTCATGCTGGACAACATGGCCCCGGAGTCGATGCGACGGGCGGTCGAGCAGGCCGCGGGCCGCGTCGTCCTGGAGGCGTCCGGGGGCGTCACCCTCGAGACCGTGCGAGCCGTCGCGGAGTCCGGCGTCGACGTGATCTCCGTGGGGTGGATCACCCACTCCGCTCCCTCTCTCGACGTGGCGCTCGACTTCGAGGGCTGAGGCCGGCGCGAGCGGCTTGCGCCCCCGGGGGTGCGCCGGCAGAGTCACGGGCCGATCCGAAGCCACCTCCCCGGAGAGTCGATGCCCCCGGTCGCGTCCCGACGCCCGCCGACGTCACGCCGCCCGCTCGCGTACCTCCTCGGGGCCCTTCTCGGCGTCGGTGCCGGCATCCCTGCCTCCGCGCAGCAGGTCACGCCGGATCTGACGGGCATCTTCGAGCTGGGCGCGCTGGTGGCCGATACCAACGGGGACTCGGTGCCGGACTTCGTGAACGCCTCCCTGGTCACCGGTCCGTCGCCCACCCCCGTCGAGACGGCGGCGGCGGCCGAGATCGCGGCGCGGCTCGGCTTCGAGACCATGGCGATGGATCTGCCCGTGGCCCGCGGGGCGGACGGCGCGATCCCGATCGTCGTGGGACGGAGCGGCCTCGGTGAGGCCGGCGTGTCGGCGCCCGGGCTCGACCCGACGTCGCTGGACATCGGCGAGGGAGCCGTCGGCGTCGTCGAATCCGACGGCCGCACCTGGGTCGTCGTGGTCGGAGGCGACGACGACGGGCTCCTGGCCGCCGCCCGTCTCTTCGCCGGAGTGCTGCCTCACACGCGGACGCTGTCGACCGCCCGCCTCGACCGTGTGCGGGACGACCTCCTGGGCGCGCTCGAAGCGGCGTCGCTCGGCGAGGCGGAGATCCGCGTCGTGCAGGCCCGGACCCGCGGCGGGACGGACGGGATCACCCGCCTGGTCGCCACCGTGGGCGGGGTCGACGGGGAGGGCGCCGCCGCCGCGCTGACGTACCTGACCCGCCGGGACGGGCTCCCCGAGCGCGCGGGGGAGGCCGAGCCGGTGACCGCGCCCGAGAACCCGCTCGCCTACCCCGGCCTCGCCGAGGTCGAGGTGCGCCTCGCCGGCGGGCGCGTGCTCCGGCTCCCCGGCCGTGCCGAGCCCGACCGACCCGGCCCCGTGTCGGGCAGACCCAGCACCGGCGGGAAGGACGACCTCGACCTCTCCAACGTCTATACCGGCGCGGGGCTCCTGGGCGGCAGCCCGATCCCCAGCTCCGTCGACGCGATCGTCGTGCCCGGCTCGGGGGGCATCGCCGCGCTACCGGAGCTCTCCGCCCGGCTGGGGCTCGAGTCGACGGGGCTCGTCGTGCCCCTGGTCCACCCCGCGGAGACGATCGAGCGGCCGGGCAGCCAGCCGACGATGATCCTCGCGGGCACCGGGAACCCGCTCACGGACCAGCTCGCGGACAGCGGCCGCATCGACGTGGGGGCGCTCTCGGCCGGCGAGGGGCTGATCGAGATCGTTCCGGACGCCTTCGGCGGAAAGCCCGCCCTCGTGGTGACGGGCGCGGACGCGGCCGGGGCCGGGACGGCGCTCGAGCGGCTCGCGACGACCTTCCCGCACCTCGACGCCCGCGGCAAGGACCGGCCCACGCTCGACGCCGTCGAGGAGGAGCTCTGGCACGCGCTCGCCGGTGACGCCCCGGTCGGACAGGCCGCCATCGGGCTCTACAAGCTCGAGCGGCTCGCCGCGGCGGTGGCGGACGAGGAGATCGCCTCGGCCTCCCTCCTGCTCTCCGTGGAGAAGGCCGACCCGGGGCTGGAGGCCTTCGTCGCCCGGCGCGCGGCGGAGCTCCTCGGCGTACCGGTCGAAGTGACGATCGACGACCGCGACGTGCAGCGCGCGCGGACGATCTTCCAGGAGTCCGTCACCTTCCCTTCCGAGATCGACCGGTTCTGGAGCGTGATGCGCCAGCGGGTGCTCCCGTCGGCTCGAGGCCGGGCCGTACAGCTCGAAGTCCGGGTCTCGGAGCCGCCCGAGGTCCGGGCCGAGCTGGCCGAGGAGGCCCGGCGCGCGCTCGTCGACGCCGGCGCGCGCCCGGAGGGCACCCAGGTCGTCGTGCTTTCGGCGTTCAAGCAGGGCTTCTCCTGGCTGCACGAGATCGTCCAGCCGAGGCTCGAGGGGCGAAACGTCGGCGAGGTCGTGATCCGCTTCCGCCGGAACGACCCGCCCGCCGAATGGCCCCAGCAGGCGATCAACACGCCGGTGCGATGGCTGCACGAGATCTTCCCGATCGCCGAGGTGCTGGCGCGCGACCTCGGTCTGGACCCGGACCGGATCCGATTCGAGGAGACGACCGAAGGCCCGATCTACGAGGTCCGGGTCACCGACGCGCAGGGCCGCGAGGTGCTCACGGATTCCTTCGACCCCAAGTGGGTGCTGAGGCCGTACGTGGACCGCTTCGCGGACTACGAGCACGTGCGGGTGACCACCGGCTGGCTCACCGCCGTGGCGGAAGGGCGCACGCTCGCCGACGAGCGCCTCGTGACGGATCCGGAGGCGTTCTGGGACTACTTCCAGGGCACGGTCCTCCCGGCGATGTACGACCACGTCATGG
>CALJLC010000047.1 GCA_937982605.1 uncultured Gemmatimonadales bacterium
GTCCGCTCGACGCGGTCGAGGCGGGCCCGACCGCTCCGGCGGCCGAGGCCGACGGGACGAGCGGCTCCACCGGCTCGGCCGACGATCACCCCTCCGTGGCCGCCCTGCGGGCGCGCTATCCGGACGAGGTCCTTCGGCACCGCCTGAACGCGGGGGACCAGTTCGTCGTCTGGATCCGCCCCGACCGGAGTCACGAGATCCTCACGTGGCTGCGCGACGACGCGGCGCACCGCTACGACATGATGTCCGACGTGACCGGCGTCGACTACGGCGGCGGGCGTCCGGTCGAGGTGGTCTACCAGATATTCTCGACCGCGCACGGCCGGGCGCTGCGCCTCCGCATGCCGCTGCCGCTCGACGCGCTAGAGATCGACTCGGTCGTCGACCTGTGGCAGGCCGCCAACTGGCTCGAGCGCGAGGTCTACGACCTCTTCGGCGTGACCTTCCGCGGGCACCCGGACCTCCGGCGGATCCTCATGCCGGACGACTACGCCGAGGGTCACCCGCTGCGGAAGGACTTCCCGCTGCGGGGCCGGTTCTCCCGGGCCGAGCAGACCCGGCGGGCGCTGGAGCAGGACGTGGAGCGCTTCTACCAGCCCGACGATCTCGGGCACGGCGAGCCGCAGCAGGTGGCCGCCGCGCGAGCCGCCGCGCTGCCCGCCGGCGAAGCCCAGCACGAAGGAGGCGAGGGCTGATGTCGACGAAGACGGTCGAGCTCACGGTCGGACCGGGACGGGAGATGGGACCGGGCGGCGTCGGTACGCCGAGCCCGCTGGCCCCGTTCGACATCCCGGAGCCGGACATCGGCACCGAGCGGACGCTCATCAACATCGGCCCGCAGGATCCGGCCACCCACGGCGTGCTCCGACTCGTGTGCGAGCTCGACGGGGAGACGGTCACCGAGGTCGTTCCACACATCGGCTACCTGCACTCGTCGTTCGAGAAGCGCGGCGAGTACCGGACCTGGAACCAGATCGTCCCCCTCACCGACCGTATGGACTACCTCGCGCCGCTGATCTACAACTGCGCGTACGTGATGTCGGTCGAGAAGCTCATGGGCATCGAGGTCACCGAGCGGTGCAAGGTCGTGCGGGTGATCCTCATGGAGCTGGACCGGATCTTCGGCCACCTCCTGTGGCTCGGGACGACGGCGATCGACGTCGGAGCCTTCACGCCCTTCCTCTACTCCTTCCAGCAGCGGGAGAAGATCTACTCGCTGCACGAGTCGCTCACGGGCGCCCGGATCACCACCTCGGCGACCCGCGTCGGCGGCATGATGGCAGACCTGCCCGAGGGCTGGCTCGACCAGCTCCTCGACTTCCTCGAGCACTTCCCCAAGACGCTCGACGAGGTCGACCGGCTGCTCACGGGCAACCAGATCCACATCGGCCGGACGCAGGGTGTCGGGGCGATCACCGCGGACGAGGCGATCAACTACGGCTTCACCGGCCCGAACCTCCGCGCGGCGGGCGTGCCGTACGACGTGCGCAAGGATCGGCCGTACTACGACTACGAGACGTACGACTTCGACGTCCCGGTCGGCGAGCACGGCGACTGCTACGACCGCTACCTCTGCCGGATGGAGGAGATGCGCCAGTCGGTGCGCCTCCTGCACCAGGCGATGGCGCGCCTCCCGGGCGGCCCGATCAACGTCGAGGACCCCAACATCTCGCTCCCCTCCAAGACCGACGCCATGTCGGACATGGAGAGCATGATCCACCACTTCAAGCTCATCACCGAGGGCATCCCGGCGCCCGAGGGCGACTGCTACATGGCCATCGAGGCGTCGAAGGGCGAGCTCGGCATGTACGTGGTGGCCGAAGAGGGCGGCACGAAGCCCGTCCGCTGGCGCGTGCGGCCGCCGTCGTTCGTGAACCTCTCGGTGATCCCGAAGCTGGCGGAGGGCCACCTGGTCTCCGACCTGATCATGATCAACGCGAGCCTCGACATCGTGCTGGGGGAGATCGACCGATGAGCGACGCTCCCTTCAAGAACCCGGGCTGGGCGGGCAACACCGGAGAGTTCGACCTCACCGAAGAGCAGGTGCGCGGGGACGACTTCCTCGGCGACCGGCCGCTCGCGGGAGGACATCCCTCCGGGGCGATCGCCTACCCGTACATGCTGGCGGACAAGCACCCCGAGGCGCCGCTCTTCGAGGGCGACTATCGGGAGCGCTTCGAGAAGATCCTCACGCGCTACCCGACGAAACAGGCGGCGCTCCTGCCCGCGCTCGGGCTCGCCCAGGAGGTGCGCGGGCACGTGAGCCCCGAGTCGATGGATCGTGTGGCCGAGCTGCTCGATCTGTCGCCGGCGTACGTCCGAGGCGTGGCGACCTTCTACACCATGTACAACAAGCGCCCGGTCGGCCGGCACCTGGTCCAGGTGTGCACGAACATCTCGTGCAACCTGGCGGGCGCCGACGAGGTCGTGGACGCCTTCCTGCGCTACACCGACACGGAGCTGGGCGAGACGTCCGAGGACGGGGACTTCACCGTGATCGAGGCCGAGTGCCTCGCGGCGTGCGGCTTCCCCACCTGCGTGCAGATCAACTCGCGCTACTACGAGAACGTGACGCCCGACCAGGTGCCGCAGCTCTGCGAGCACGTGCGCCGGAAGGGCGACTAGCCCATGGCCTATCCGTACGTATCGGACCACGAGGTCCGGATCCTCAGCAAGCACTTCGGCGATCCCCGGCAGCGACGCGTCGACACCTACGTCGAGCGCGGCGGCTACCAGGCGCTGAAGAAGGCCTTCGAGATGGGCCCCGAGAAGGTCATCGAAGAGGTGAAGGGCTCCGGCCTGCGCGGCCGTGGCGGCGCCGGTTTCCCGACCGGCGTGAAGTGGTCGTTCATGCCCAAGGCTTCGGGCCGGCCCCACTACCTGCTGTGCAACGCCGACGAGTCCGAGCCCGGTACCTTCAAGGACCGCGAGCTGATGCGCTGGGACCCGCATCAGCTCATCGAGGGGTGCCTCATCGGCGCCTACGCCATCGGCGCGCAGCACGTCTACATCTACTGCCGCGGCGAGTTCTTCGAGGTCAACCAGATCCTCGGCAAGGCCGTCGAGGACGCGTACGCCAACGGGTACGCCGGCGAAGACATCATGGGCTCCGGCCACACAATCGACGTCACGGTGCACCAGGGGGCCGGCGCGTACATCTGCGGTGAAGAGACCGGCCTCATGAACTCCCTGGAGGGCCAGCGGGGGCAGCCTCGGGTCAAGCCGCCGTTTCCGGCGGCCGTGGTTGCTTTCGGGATGCACTGCACGATCAACAACGTCGAGACGCTGGCGGCGGTCCCGCACATCGTCGCCAACGGCGGCGACTGGTACCGGCAGTACGGGACGGAGAAGAGTCCCGGCACCAAGCTCTTCTGCGTGAGCGGGCACGTGAACAAGCCGGGCAACTACGAGCTCCCGCTCGGCTTTCCCCTCATGAAGCTCATCGAGGAGGTCTGCGGCGGGATGCGCAACGGGAACGCCC
>CALJLC010000048.1 GCA_937982605.1 uncultured Gemmatimonadales bacterium
GATCACCTTCCCGGCGGGATGGACGACGGTGAACCAGCGGACGGCGGTGGGCGCGATCGCTCCGGGCGAGGACGGCATGGTCGTCGTCACGATCGCCGACGACGCCGAGGACCCCAACGCCGCGCTCCAGGCCTTCCTGGCGCAGCAGGGCATCAGTGGCGGCCAGCCGTCGCAGAGCGTGTCGGGCCCGGTTACCACCGCCCGCTCCCCGTTCCGGGCGACCGGGGAGGACGGCTCGGTCTCGGGCGAGGTGGCGTTCGTGCGCTACGGCGAGCTCACGTATCGGGTTCTCGGCTACGGCGTCCCGGCGCGGTGGTCGGCCTATTCGGGGCCGGTGTCGGCCACGATCTCGAGCTTCGCCGCGGTGACGGACCGGCGGGTGCTGGACGTCCAGCCGCTCCGGCTGCGCATCGTCCGACTGGGGCAGGCGACGTCGCTGTCAAGCTGGGTGGCGGCCAACCCGCAGCCGGTCGAGCTCGACTTCCTCGCGCGGCTGAACCGGGTCTCACCCTCCGAGGTGATCTCGGCCGGCACGCGGATCAAGGCCGTCGAGGGCACGCCGGTGGGCTGAGGCGCTGGGCGAGCGTCGCGGAGTGGCCCGGAACTTGTGCCTTTAGAAGGGCAGAAGGCGCCGGACCTGCCGATCTGGCAGGGATCGGCCGATGCCAACCGAACCGACGACAGCGACGATGCTCAGCCCTGACAGACTGACGGTCAAAGCGGCGGAAGCCCTCCAGAGCGCGGCCACGGAGGCGCGCCGCCGGGGCAACCCCGAGATTCACGGCGTCCACCTCCTCCATGCGCTCCTGACGCAGGCGGAGGGGATCGTCGCCCCAATCCTCCAGAAGCTCGAGGTGCCGGTGGCGCTGGTGCGCTCCCGCGCGGTCGAGGCGATGGACGCCATGGCGCGCGTCGAGGGCGGCGCCGACCCGAGCTTCTCGCGCGACCTGCGCACGGCGCTCGACCACGCGGTCGACTTCGCCGGCGAGCTCGGGGACGACTACGTCTCCACCGAGCACCTCCTGCTCGGTCTGACGGGCGAGAAGAACGACGCCGGTCGCATCCTGCGCGACCTCGGCGCCACGCTCTCCGAAGTGCGCGAGGCGCTCGAGGCGATCCGCGGATCGCACCGCGTCACCGACGCCAACCCCGAGGAGTCGTTCCGGGCGCTCGAGCGCTTCAGCCGGGACCTCACGGCGCAAGCCCGCAAGGGCAAGCTCGATCCCGTGATCGGGCGGGACGAGGAGATCCGCCGGGTCATCAAGGTCCTGGCGCGTCGGACCAAGAACAATCCCGTGCTCATCGGCGAGCCGGGTGTCGGGAAGACCGCCATCGTCGAGGGGCTCGCCCAGCGCATGGTCGAGGGTGACGTGCCCACGTCGCTCGCGGACAAGTCCCTGCTCGAGCTCGACATCGGAGCGATGCTCGCCGGCGCCAAGTACCGCGGCGAGTTCGAGGAGCGCATGAAGGCCGTTCTCAAGGAGATCACCGAGAGCGACGGCCGCTACGTGATCTTCATCGACGAGATGCACACGATCGTCGGGGCGGGTGCCGCCGAAGGGGCGGTGGACGCCGGCAACATGCTCAAGCCCGCGCTCGCGCGGGGCGAGCTGCGCATGGTCGGCGCGACCACGCTCGACGAGTACCGCAAGCACATCGAGAAGGACGCCGCGCTCGAGCGCCGCTTCCAGCCGGTCTTCGTGGCGCCGCCCTCGGTCGACGACGCCGTGGCGATTCTGCGCGGGCTCAAGGAGCGGTACGAGGTGCACCACGGCGTGCGCATCACGGACGACGCGGTCATCGCCGCGGCCAAGCTCTCGGACCGCTACATCGGCGGCCGCTTCCTCCCCGACAAGGCGATCGACCTCATCGACGAGGCCTCGAGCCGGCTACGCATCGAGATCGACTCGCTCCCGCAGCCGATCGACGAGGTCGAGCGCCGCATCACCCAGCTCGAGATCGAGCGTCAGGCGCTCCAGAAGGAGAGCGACGGCGCCGCCGCCGAGCGGCGGCGCTCGATCGAGGCCGAGCTCGCGGAGCTCCGCGAGAAGAGCCAGGGGATGAAGGCGCACTGGCAGGCCGAGAAGGACGTCATCGACGAGATCCAGTCGCTCAAGGCGCGCGTCGACGAGCTGCGGGTCGAGGCCGACCGCGCCACGCGGACCGGTGAGCTGAACCGGGCCGCGGAGATCAACTACGGGGAGATTCCTCAGGCGCAGGAGTCAATCGAGCGCGCCACCGAGCGGCTCGCCGAGCTCCAGAAGGAGACCCGCTACCTCAAGGAGGAGGTCGAGCCGGACGACATCGCCGCGGTCGTGGCGGAGTGGACCGGCATTCCGGTCACCCGCCTCATGGAGTCCGAGCGGCAGCGCCTGACCCAGCTCGAGCAGCACCTGGGCGAGCGGGTGGTGGGCCAGGAGGAGGCGATCCGGGTCGTCTCGAACGCGGTCCGCCGCGCCCGCGCCGGACTGCAGGACCCCAACCGTCCGGTCGGCTCCTTCATCTTCCTCGGCCCCACCGGCGTCGGGAAGACCGAGACCGCCAAGGCGCTCGCGGAGTTCATCTTCGACGACGAGCGGGCGCTCGTGCGCATCGACATGTCCGAGTACATGGAGAAGCACGCGGTGGCCCGCCTGATCGGGGCGCCTCCGGGCTACATCGGCTACGACGAGGGAGGTCAGCTCACCGAGGCGGTCCGGCGCCGTCCCCACGCCGTGGTGCTCTTCGACGAGATCGAGAAGGCCCACCCCGAGGTGTTCAACGTCCTCCTGCAGATTCTGGACGACGGACGCCTCACGGACGCCCAGGGGCGGACCGTGGACTTCCGTAACGTGGTCGTCCTCATGACGTCGAACATCGGGAGCCAGGACATCCTCGACGCCGGCGTGGCGGCGGAGTGGGATTCGGTCGAGGAGCGGGTACGACGGCAGCTGCACCACCACTTCCGCCCCGAGTTCCTCAACCGGGTCGACGACATCGTCGTCTTCCGCCCGCTCTCCGAGACCGAGCTGGAGCGGATCGTCGGGCTGCAGCTCGACCGGGTGGGCGCCCTGGCCGAGGAGCTCGGGATCACGCTGGACGTTTCCGACGCGGCCAGGGCGTTCCTGGCCCGGGCCGGCTACGATCCGGTCTTCGGCGCCCGGCCCCTCAAGCGCGCGATCCAGCGCTACCTCCAGGATCCGCTGGCGCTGCTGCTTCTCGACGAGGAGGTGGCCGAGGGGACGACCGTCCGGGTCGGGGTCGACGACGACGCACAGAAGCTCACCTTCGCCATCGAGGCGCCGGCCTCGCTGAGCCCCGCCGCACCGACCGCGACGGCCGAGGCGTGAGCCTCGGCCGGGCGCGGCCCGGGCCGTGCCGGTGGGGCGTCCGGGCCACCCGAAGGAAGGGCGAACAGAACCCTTTCATGGCCAGGGCCTTTTCTAGAGATTCGAGGAACGCCGATCCGGAATCCGAGGCCCTCGATGCTCTCTCGCCGAAC
>CALJLC010000049.1 GCA_937982605.1 uncultured Gemmatimonadales bacterium
GCGAGCGCGTCCTTCCCGCCTCGCTCGCTGTCGAGGCGTACGCGGAAGACGGACCGCGGGGGGAGGCCCTGGAGGGTGGGCTGGCCACCGACGGTCCCCGAGCGGGGGCCGGCCCCAGGGGCCGAAGCGTCACGTGGACGTTCGTGGTGGGCAGCGGGCCGCGCGTGACGCGCGCGCTGACGATCCACGAGGACGGGGCCGTCGAGGCGGCCTGGTCGTGGAGTCCGGACGACTTCGCTCCGGACTCCCTCTTCGCACCGGAGCTCTCGGTCGGCGCGCCGGTGGCGGTCACGGCGGCCGAGGAGGCCGGGGCCGAGGTGGTCGTCGAGCTCGACCCGCCGGCCGAGATCTGGCGCTACCCGATCGTCACGACGTCCAAGTGCCCGGACGGCTTCGAAGAGATCGAACAGGGGACGTCGATCACGCCTCGCTGGCCGGCCTCGGAAGGGCGCGCGCGCCTGCTCCTGAGACCCGCCACGGGCCCGATTCCTGCATCCGGGTAACGGCCACGCTATGTTGATCCCCCTCCGACCCACGGCGCTCCAGGCAGGTGCCCATGAACACGACCTTCCTTCCTTTCCGCGGCGGCCTCGCGCTCGCCGCCGCGCTGACGCTCGGTCTCACCGGCTGCGGTGACGGACCCCTCGACGTGGAGGGGGGGACCGTCCGCTTCGTGCTCTCGGCGGCCGAGGTTGCCCCGGCCGCGGTCGCGGCGCCGACGGCGGAGGCGGGCGAGTCCGCGACGGTCTTGGACGGCGGCCCGCAGCTCGACGAGGAGCACCGGGACAAGCGCTGGCGCAACCCGTACTTCCAGTCGGCGAACGTCACCTTCGCGTCGATCCTGGCGCGCAACCTGGACGGTCAGCTCGTCGACGCCGGGATGGAGCTGCCCGTGACCATCGACGTCGTCACGATGGAGGACGGGCGCTCGGTGACGCTGCCGGACGGAGACCTCCCGCCGGGGACGTACGACCAGGTCGTCGTCGTGATGACCGCCATGCAGGGCGTCACGCACGACGGCACCACGATCACGATCGAGCCGCCGGGTGGCGGGTGGACGGCGATCATCCCGGTCTGTCCGTTCGACGTCCTCGACGGCGAGACAGCGGTGGTCGGTCTGGAGCTCTCGATCCACCGCTCCTTCCTCTGGCACGAGGGTCGCTTCCGCTTCCGGCCGACCTTCGCGTGCGAGCAGCCGGACGACGAGGTCGACGGAGAGCCCGACCCCGCCTGAGGCCACGCGGAGCCCGGCCGGGACCCCGACGCCCGGCCGGGCGCGCCGCCCGTTCCGCTACCGCCCGCCCGCCTCGCGGTCGGACCGGCCGGAGCCACCCGGCTCCCCCGACCCGAGCGCCATGACGCGCAGCACCCATGCCCCGGCCAGGATGGAGAGGGCCATGGCGAGCATGCCCGCGCCGCGGAACGCGGCGCCGATCTCCTGGTCCTTCGAGAGTCGGCCGTACTTCATGAGGATCACCGTCCAGTCGTGGCTGTCCACGTCGACCGGACCGAACGGGGAGACGAGGGGCAGCGCCTGGGCGCGCGCGTCCGCGGCGTAGACCCCGGCTCCCACGAGCGCCGTCCCGCTCCAGAAGAGACAGACCGCCGCGCCGAAGGGGTCACGCTGGCGAAGGGCCAGGTACGCCCCCGCCGCGAGGGGGACACCCACCTCGAAGAGGGTGCCTCCGGCCGCCGTGAGGATCCGGTTCCCGGACCACGAGAGCGCGGCGTGCCCCATCTCGTGGAAGCCCAGGTTGATCCCGCTGAAGATCGACCCGCCCGACGGGTCGACGAGGTAGCCGCGGAAGATCCACGCGAGCAGCAGGAGGAGCGGGGCGCGGTACCACCAGACTCTTCCGGCCACACAGGCGTCGAGCCAGCGTCGGAACGACGACGTGGCGACCCGGCCACCCACGCTCACCCCTCCGGGCCGCCCCGCACGATCTGGCCGCCCTTCATGACGAGCTCGACCCTCCGGAGCGCCGAGACGTCCGCGGTGGGATCGCCGCGCACGGCCACGAGGTCGGCCAGGAGCCCCGGCACGACGCGGCCCCGGTCCTCGAGCTCGAAGATGCGCGCGTTCCCGGAGGTGGCGGCGCGTACGACGTCGGCGGCGCTCATGCCGTACTCCACCATCATCTCGAGCTCGCGGACGTTGTCTCCGTGCGGATACACCCCGACGTCTCCGCCGAAACAGATCTCGACGCCCGCGTCGAGCGCGCGCCGGAAGCTGGCGCGCTTCGCGGTGATCCGTGCCGGCTCCGGATCGACGCCCTTGCGCCACCCGCCGTACTGCGAGATCGCGTCCCCCGCGGCGAGCGTCGGGCAGAGCGCCACGCCGAGCTCCGCCATGAGCGCGAAGGTCTCCGCGGTGCCTCCGTCGCCGTGGTCGATCGTGCGCACGCCCGCGCGCGCCGCGCGCTCCATTCCCTCCGCGGTCGCGGCGTGGGCCACCACCCGGCGACCCGAGCTCTCCGCCACCTCGACGACCAGGTCGAGCTCGGCCTGCGTGTACGTCGGACGCGCCTGCCCGTCGGGACCCCACCGGTAGTCGGCGTACACCTTGATCCAGTCGGCTCCCGCGCCGATCTGTTCGCGGGTCACGCGGATCAGGTCGTCGACGCCGTCGGTCTCCTGGGCGCCTTTCGGGAGGTTCCACTCCGGGGCGCCGCGCGGGTTGTAGCTGCCGGTCGTGACCATCGCCGGACCCGACACCAGCATGCGCGGGCCGGGGATCACCCCCTTCTCGATCGCGTCGCGGATCCCGATGTCGGCGTAGCCGGCTCCCTCGGCCCCGAGGTCGCGGGCGGTGGTGACGCCGGCCATCAGCGTCTCGCGCACGTGGACGACCGCGCGGGCCGTTCGCTCCCCGAGGGACTCGAGCAGCACCTGATCGACCCACGGCGTCTCGTCGTACGGGTGCAGGAGGATGTGCGAATGCCCCTCGATCAGCCCGGGAAGGAGCGTCGTGCCCGGCAGGTCGAGGGTCCGGGCGCCGTTGGGCTGCACATCCGGCCCCACCGCGGCGATGCGACCGTCGCGCACGAGCACGGACCACCCGGCGTGCGTCTCCGAGCCGTCGAAGACCCGGTCGGGTCTCAGGAGCCAGTCCGCGGCGGCCTGGGCCCGTGCCGCGGTGGGAGCGAGCGCCGCGAGGAGCACGAGCGCCGCGAGGAGGGGGCGGGCGAGCCCGGCCGCTGAGCGGGCCGACGGGGCGGACCGTGACATGCAGACTCCGGATGGGGGCGAGCGTCTTCGCCGCGCAACTTCGGGACGCGGGACGCGCGCGACCACCCCCGAATTCCCCGCCGGGAGCAGGTGCCCTATCTTGGCCGCCCGCCCGGGCTTCGACCCGGAGCTGCCCACGACCGAACCGCAGAAAGGGACCACCATGACCGGACGGGCCACCACGCTGCTCACCGGCCGCCGCGAGCGGATGGAGCGCATTCTCGACCGACGGCTCGAGCCACCGAGCGCCGGTGCTCGGGAGCCCCTGCCCGAGGAGACACGCAAGTACCTCCTCTCGGAGGCGCAGGATCTGTACTGGAACGAGCTGGAATGGGAGAAGATCACGGACGAGGAGGCGCTCGACGAGGGACCCGTGGCCGAGCTGACCTTCCCCGGCCTGCTCGCCTACGTGCGGGGTCTGCTCCTCGAGGAGGTCATGCCGGACTCGCTCTCGCCGGCCAACCCCCGTCCTCGGGTCGTGGCGGACCTCCTCGACTTCCTCGCCGGCCGGGTGGTCGAGCTCGAGGAAGGGCTGCCCGACGCCGATCCGTCGGACGCGGAGCGCCTGCGGGCGGAGCTCGACATGACGAGCGGCGTGATCGACCGCGTCCTCTACCTGTACCACGGACTCGGCGAGGCCGACGTCGAGCAGGTGGAGGGGGCGGCGACCACGGGGTAGGCGAGCCGTGCCCGGTCTGCGCCCGCGGCCGGGCCATCCGTATCTGGCCGGCGCCCCGCACCTCGTCGCACACCGGGGTGGGTCGGGGCTCGCGCCCGAGAACACGCTGGAGGCGTTCCGTTCCGCGGTGGACGACTGGGGCGCCGACATCCTGGAGATGGACGTCCGGCTGACGGCGGACGGCCACGTGGTCGTGATCCACGACGACACGGTGGACCGCACCACGGACGGGTCGGGCCCGGTGGCGGGGATGACGCTGGAGGAGCTCCAGGCGCTCGACGCGGGCGCGCGCTTCACCGATCCCGACGGCGCCGCCTCCTTCCGCGGCCGCGGGGTGTGCGTCCCGACCTTCGAGGCGATCCTCGAGGCGTTCCCGGACATGCGCCTCAACGTCGAGGCCAAGGAGCGCGCCGTGGCCCGGCCCCTGGTCGACGAGATCCTCCGGCACGGCGCCCAGCACCGCGTTCTGGTGGCCGCCGAGCACGAGCGCAATCGACGGGACATCCCGGACTATCCGGGGCCGCGGGGTGCGAGCCGACGCGACTGCCTCCTCTTCCTTGCGACGTACCGCCTGCCGCTCGTGCGTCGGCTCACGCCCCGTGTCGACGCCTTCCAGGTGCCGGAGCACTGGCGCGGACGACGCGTCGTGACGCCACGTCTCGTGGCCGAGGCGCACCGACGAAACATCCCCGTGCACGTCTGGACCGTCGACGACGCCGACGACATGCGCCGGCTCCTTTCGTGGGGCGTCGACGGCATCCACACCGACCGTCCCGACGTGCTCTCCGCCGTGCTCGTGGAGGCGACCGGCCGCCCTGAGCCTCCGTGCCTCCGGGAGCAGGCCGGCGGCGCGCGGCCATGAATCGGACCCCGGGCCCGGATCGGCGGATGCCGCAGGCGGAGCTGGCGGCGACGACCGCCGACGTGCTCCGGCGGCTCCTCGGCGCACCGGCGCACGAGGCCGGCCCGCTCGTCGTGGCGATCTCGGGCGGACTCGACTCCACCGTGCTGGCCCACCTCCTCCGCTTCGGAACCCACCCGCGTCCGACGCTCGTGCTGGCGCACTTCGACCACGCCATGCGCCCCTCCAGCGCGGCCGACGCGGCGTGGCTCCGGGGGGTGGCCCGCGCCTGGAAGGTGGACGTGCACACGGCGCGTGCCGCCGCAGCGCCGGCTTCCGAAGACGCCGCCCGGGACGCACGGTACGCCTTCCTCGAAGGCGTGCGGGCCCGCGTCGGGGCCCGGTGGATCCTCACCGCCCACCACGCCGACGATCAGGCGGAGACCGTGCTCTTCCGGATCCTGCGCGGCACCGGAATCGAAGGGCTGCGCGGCATGGACGCGCTCCGGGCCACGGGCCCCGGGTCGTCCGGCGGCGAAGGCGGTGCGGCGCTCGTGCGCCCGCTGCTGGGACGCTGGCGGGAGGAGCTCGCGGCGTACGCGAAGGCGGTGGGGCTGCGCTGGCGCGACGACCCGACCAACCGCGACGCCGGCTACGCGCGCAACGTGATCCGACACCGGATCCTCCCCGTGGCGGAGGCCGGCGTCGCGCCGGGGGCCCGGCGCGCCCTCGTGCGCCTGGCCTCGGTGGCGCGCGAGGACGAGGAGGCGTGGGCGGAGGTGCTCCCCGGGCTCCTCCGAAGCCTCGACTGGGACGGCTCGGGCGTGGATGCGGCCTCGACGGCGGCGCTCGGTCCGGCGCTGCGCGGACACGTGGTGCGCCACCTGGCGCGTCGGTCGGGGCGGGTGCTCGACCACGCGACCACCGCGCGGGCGGTGGCGTTCGTGGCCGAGGCGGCGAGCGGGCACGGCATCCCGCTCGGGGGCGGGCTGCAGCTCCGCCGGGAGCTCGACCGCCTCGTCGTCGTTCCGGAGGCGGCGCCCGCGGCCGACGCCCCGCTCCGGATTCCCGGGCCGGGCCCGGGAAGCGGGACGGCCCGACTGGGCGGTCGGCGCGTCCGGGTCTGCTGGTCGCCGCTCGGTCGCGCGCCGGAGCCCGGGTCGGCCGGAACGGCGTCCACGTCCGTGGCCCCCGCGGATCGAGCCCACGAGACCGTGCTCCCCGTCGAGGAGATCGCCTTCCCCCTCCTGGTTCGCGGGCGACGGCCGGGAGACCGGATCGAGGTCTGGGGTGGGACCCGTCGGGTGAAGCGGCTGCTTCAGGACGCGCGGGTGCCGTCCCTGGAGCGGCCCCGCGTTCCGATCGTGGTGGACGCCGGCGGCCGTGTGCTCTGGGTCCCCGGCGTGGCCGAGTGGGCGCGGGCGGAGCCGGCCGACGGCGGACCGGACCGACCCGGCGCCGAGCGGATCTCGATCAGAGTGGAGGAAGAATGACGCAGGACGGCCGCCTCGGCGGGCGCCGGGTGGCCCGGATCGTCTTCGACGAGGCGACGATCGCGGCCCGGGTGCGGGAGCTGGGACGCGAGATCACGGAGGCGTACGAACCGGACGAGCCGGTGCTCGTCATCGGACTCCTCAAGGGCTCCTTCCTCTTTCTGGCCGACCTCGTCCGAAACATCGGGCTCCCGCTACACGTCGATTTCATGGTCGCCTCGAGCTACGGCGACGCCATGGAGTCCAGCGGCGAGATCCGCCTTCTCTACGAGCCGGCGGCCGACGTCGAGGGTCGGTCGGTGCTGCTCGTGGAGGACATCGTCGACAGCGGAGCGACGCTCGCGCGGCTGGTTCCGAGGCTGAAGGAGATGGGGGCCCGCCGCGTAGACGTGTGCGCGCTCCTGCACAAGAGAGTAGCGTCCGTGCAGGTCGACGTGCGCTGGACGGGCTTCGATGCACCCAAATCGTTCCTGGTGGGGTATGGCCTCGACCATGCAGAGGACTTTCGTCACTTGCCGTACATCGCGAGCCTTTGAGGGCGGACCCGCCGCCCCGGCTCGTCTCGATACGTAGGAACGATGGCACAGGACCCGATCAAGCCGGACCCCAATCAGCGTATGGGACGCATCTCAAAGAACGCAGCCTTCTTCGCGCTGCTGGCGCTCGCGGCCATGTTCGTGGTCCAGAGCATCCGCTCGCAGGAGAGCACGCCGGCGCGTATCACCTACTCGCAGTTCATCCAGTACCTGGACCAGGGCGTCATCCACAAGGTCGTCTTCCGGGACCGGGCGGTGGAGGGCGAGTTCAGCGCGCCGACGATGATCGAGGGCCAGGAGTACGTCACCTTCGAGAGCATGACGCCCGGCGACGTCGGGGAGGGGCTGCTGTCCCGCCTCGCCGCCGAAGGGGTGATCGTCGACGCCGAGGCGCCCGAGGCCGGCTGGGGGACGTTCCTCCTCACGGCGCTCCCGTGGCTGCTCTTCATCGCCTTCTGGATCTGGATCTTCCGCACCATGCAGGGCGGGGGAAACCGTGCCTTCCAGTTCGGCCGCTCGAAGGCCAAGCTGATCTCGCCGGACACGCCGAAGGTCACCTTCGCCGACGTCGCCGGCGCGGACGAGGCCAAGGAGGAGCTCCACGAGATCATCGAGTTCCTCAAGGACCCGGCGAAGTTCTCCCGCCTCGGCGGGCGGCTCCCCAAGGGGGTCCTTCTCGTCGGGCCTCCGGGCACCGGCAAGACGCTCCTGGCCCGTGCCGTAGCCGGTGAGGCCGGACGGCCCTTCTTCCAGATGTCCGGCTCGGACTTCGTCGAGATGTTCGTCGGCGTCGGCGCCTCGCGCGTCCGCGACCTCTTCGAGCAGGGCAAGGCGCACGCGCCGTGCATCATCTTCGTCGACGAGATCGACGCGGTGGGGCGTCACCGAGGCGCCGGCCTCGGCGGCGGCCACGACGAGCGCGAGCAGACGCTCAACGCGCTCCTCGTCGAGATGGACGGCTTCGAGTCCAACGAGGGCGTGATCCTGCTGGCGGCCACCAACCGCCCCGACGTGCTCGATCCGGCGCTGCTGCGGCCCGGCCGCTTCGACCGCCAGGTCGTGGTGGACGCGCCCGACGTGAAGGGTCGCGAGGGGATCCTGCGCGTGCACGCCAAGAAGCTCCCGCTCGCCGACAACGTCGACCTCTCGCTCATTGCCCGGGGCACGCCCGGCATGAGCGGCGCGGACCTCGCCAACATCTGCAACGAGGCGGCGCTGCTGGCCGCCCGTCGCGACGGCGACCGCGTGTCGATGGACGACTTCGAGAAGGCCAAGGACAAGGTCATGCTCGGCACCGAGCGCCGGAGCCTCGTCCTCAACGAGCGGGAGCGGAAGCTCACCGCGTACCACGAGGCCGGCCACGCGGTGCTCGGCCTCAAGATCCCGGGCCTCGATCCGGTGCACAAAGTCACGATCGTGCCGCGCGGCCGCGCCCTGGGCATCACGGCGAGCCTTCCGGAGGAGGACCGCCACTCCTACACCAAGGAGTGGATGGAAGGCCAGCTCGCCATGCTCTTCGGCGGTCGGGTGGCCGAAGAGATGATCTTCGGCCCGGACGACGTGACCACCGGCGCGGGCAACGACATCGAGCGCGCCACGAGCATGGCCCGCCGGATGGTGACGTCCTTCGGCATGAGCGACGTGATCGGGCTGGTTGCGGTCGCCGACAACGAGCAGGAGGTCTTCCTGGGTCGCGAGATCACGCAGCGGCGCACCGTCTCGGAGCACACGCAGCGGATCGTCGACCAGGAGGTGAAGCGGATCCTCGACGAAGCGCACGAGCGCGCCCACGAGGTCCTCGCCGAGCACTCCGACCTCCTCGAGTCGATCGCGCAGGCGCTCCTCGATCGGGAGACGCTCGACCGCGACGACATCGAGGCGCTCGAGCGCGGAGATCCGCTCCCGCCGGTGGAGCCGCCGGACGGCCCGCCGCCGACCCCGGAGCCCCAGCTGAAGGCCCCGCAGAAAGCGGCGCGCCCCTTCGGCCTGGGCGGTGAGGGGCCGCTCCCGGACCCCGCGCTTGGCTACGTCCCCGATTCGGACGGGGAGGCGCTGCCCTGACGGGAGCTCCTCGGCGGTGACGCGACACGGGGGAATCGGGCAGGCGCCCGATTCCCCCTCCGCGTTTCCCCCTCTGCTTTCGGGGCCGTCGGATTGTACCTTGCAACGGGAGCGCGCGTCCCGGCTCCCGTGAGCAGGTCGTCGCCGGAGCGGTCCGGCGGCCTGGGCCCACCCCCCCTCGGAGCACGCGGAGCAGACGACGTTGGACGGGATCCTGGAGCAGCTGCGCTTCCTGCGCCCCGGCTGGGCCGACGGGGTCGAGATCCTCATCGTCGCCTTCCTGCTCTACCGCATCCTCCTGGTGCTCCAGCGTACCCGGGCCATGCAGATCATGCTCGGGGTCGTGGTTCTGGCCTTCCTGTACGGCCTCTCGCGTCTCTTCGACCTCATCCTCATCCGAACCATCCTGGAGACGGCGCTGCAGTACGGCGCCATCGCCGCGCTGGTCGTCTTCCAGCCGGAGCTGCGCGCGGCGCTCGCGCGCCTCGGGCGCAGCCGCATGGTGCGGGCCTTCCAGCGGCTCGAGGGGAGCCGCGTGGCCGACGAGATCGTCGAGGCGGTGGAGCGGCTCTCCAGGGCGCGCCACGGGGCGATCATCGCGGTGGAGCAGGACGTGGGGCTCGACGAGTACGCCGAGACCGGAAGCCGGGTCGACGCCCGGGTCACCACCGAGATCCTCACCACGATCTTCACGCCGTACTCCCCGCTCCACGACGGCGCGGTGCTCGTCTCGGGGGACCAGGTCCGCACGGCCGGCGCCATCCTCCCGCTCACCCAGTCCACGGTGAAGGACCGCTCGCTCGGAACGCGGCACCGCGCGGCGCTCGGGCTGAGCGAGGAGACCGATGCGATCGTCATCGTGGTCAGCGAGGAGACCGCCCAGGTCTCCGTGGCCCTCGGGGGGCGGCTCGAGCGCGACGTGACTTCGGATCGGCTGCGGGCCATTCTGGAGGGCGCCACCTTCTCCAAGGAGACCTCGCTCATCCCGGCGGCGCCGGTAATGAGCCCGTCGTAGACGGCGTAAGGAAGGTCGAAAGCCCCGGGGAAGGACAGGAAACACGAGGCGTTTCGGCGCGTTGACACTCCGCCGAACCCCCTCCTAGATTGCCGGGTCTTTGTGGGCAGGAGCTTCGCCGATCGAGGTCGGCGTCTCCGCCCCGGCTGAACAGACCATCAGGAGCGGGTACTTCGTGGGCTCCCAATATCGTCTTTTGACCCTCTTCGCAGACGGCGGATTCATGATGTATCCGCTCGTGCTGTGTTCGATGATCGCCGTCGGGGTGATCATCGCGAAGGCCTTCACGCTCTACATCGCCCACAAGGGAACCGAGCGCGTTCTGACCGAGGTCGAGGAGAAGACCCTGGCGGGAGACCTCGCCGGTGCGATCGAGGTCGCCCGGGATACGCCCGGTCCGGCCGCTGCGATCCTCCTGGCCGGTCTGCGTCGCATCGAGACCAAGCGGCTCAACGCCGGCGAGCTCGAGAGCGCGGTCGCCACGACGGGCACCATCGAGCTCGGCTTCCTCGAGCGCGGTCTGGTGATCCTGGCCACGATCGCCAATATCGCGCCGCTCATGGGCTTCCTCGGAACCGTCATCGGCATGGTCTTCGCCTTCGCCGCCATCGAGGCGGCGGGGAACGTCGACCCGGCGCTGGTGGCGGGAGGCATCAAGGTGGCGCTGCTCACGACGGCCTCCGGGCTCGTCATCGCGGTCCCCGTCAACATCGGCTACAACTTCTTCGTGACCCGCATCGACCAGCTGATCGTCGACATGGAGCAGGGCGCGCAGAAGATCCTCAACCTCGCGTGGGATCTCGAGAAGGACGGGAAGATCGAGATCGTCAAGAAGGAAGACACGCGCTGGCCGGCCGCTGAGGTCGCCGCGGCCAGGGCCGCCACGGTCGCGCCGAGCGCGGCCGCGCCGCCCGCCGAAGGGTCGGGGTCGAACCCCGACGACGGAGAGTAGGTCGGGAACCCGGCACCCCCGATTCCCGTATCTTCTGGTTACAGAAAGGGCTGAACGAGCATGCTGAACAACAAGAAGAGCAAGGTCAGCGACGAAATCCCCACCTCGTCGATGGCCGACATTGCCTTCCTTCTCCTGATCTTCTTCCTGGTCACGACGACCTTCCCGAAGGACAAGGGATTGGCCGTGGTGCTGCCCGAGCCGGGTGAGGAGGCACAGGTCAGCCAGAAGAACATCCTGCACCTGATCGTGCAGCCCAGCGGCATCGTCGACGTGAAGCGCGGCGAGAGCCAGCAGGTCCAGCAGATGCGGCCTCGGGAGATCGAGGGGCTCTGGCGGCAGGAAGTGAGCGCCAACCCGAATCTCATCGCGGCCGTGAAGACCCACCCCGACGCGGCGTACCGGTACATGATGGACGTGCTCGACGCGCTGCATTCCGCCAACGCCGAGCGTATCTCGCTCCAGGTCCTGGAGAACTAGACGATGGCGATCAAGGGCGGCGGTTTCGAGAAGAGCTCCAAGGCGTCCGACGAGATCCCCTCGTCGTCGCTTGCGGATATTGCGTTCCTGCTCCTCATCTTCTTCATGGTCACGACGGTCTTCCAGGCCGACCGCGACCGTCCCATCGAGTGGCCCGAGGCCGAGGCCGCCGAGAAGATCGACGAGAAGCAGAAGAACATCCTGAACATCTGGATGGAAGGAACCGGCGAGATCTTCATCAACGATCAGCCGTACGCCATGGACGACGTGTCCCAGGTGGTGGCTCCGCTCTACGCGGCCTCCGACCGGGCCCTCGTCATTTCCATTCGGGGTGACCGCGACGTACCGTATCTGTACATGGACCTGCTCCAGAAGGAGCTGGTGGCAGCAGGCGTGGTGCGCGTGGTGTTCGCAGCTCAGCTCGAACAGAGCATGCAGAGGGAGAGACGATGACAGCCGAAGCCGTACCCGCGGCGCTCCAGACGACGGCGAACGACCGCCTCAAGCAGTCGTTCAGCTCCTGGTTCTGGGGGTCGATGATCGCCGCAACGTTGCTGCACGGCGGAACGTTCGCGTTCTGGCCGGAGCTCACAGCCGAGGACTTCTCGTACGAGGCGGAGGAGATCGCCGCCATCGAGCTGCCCCCGGAGATCGAGATCCCGCCGCCGCCTCAGGCGATTTCGCGTCCCGCGACGCCGGTGATGGCCACGGCCGACATCGACGAGGACATCACCATCGCGCCGACCACGTTCGAGGAGAACCCGGTCGAGGACCTGCCGCCGCCGCCCGAGGAGGCCGCGACGGACATCTCCTCCGCGCCGACGTTCACCCCGTTCACGGTGGCGCCGACGATCCTGAACCGGACGGACGTCGTGCGGGCGATGGAGCGTGAGTATCCGCCGCTGCTCCGTGACGCGGGCATCGGTGGAACCGTGCGGGTCTTCTTCTTCATCGACGAGAACGGGCAGGTGCAGGACTACCGGATCGACCAGAGCTCCGGGCACCAGGCGCTCGACGACGCGGCGCTCGCCGTGGCCGACGTCTACCGCTTCTCCGCGGCGCTGAACCGCGACAAGAAGGTTCCCGTGTGGGTGTCGTTCCCGATTACCTTCCAGGTCCGGTAGAGCACCGAGCCTGAGAGGATCCCGAGGGACCCCGCCGGTGCTCCGGCGGGGTCCCTCTGCTTTTGTACCCCCCTTTCACCCCCGGTCATGAGCCAGACAGTCTCCCAGAGCTACGCCGACCGGCTCGCGGTCACGCTGCCCGAGGTCCGGGCGCGGATCGAGGCGGCCGCGGTCCCCTGCGGGCGCTCGCCGGGGGACGTGCGCCTGGTGGCGGTGACGAAGTCGCACCCGTTCGAGGCCGTCGAGGCGGCGCTCGAGGCCGGGCTCACCGACCTCGGGGAGAACCGCGTGTCGGAGCTCGAGGAGAAGGTGGCGGCCTTCGGTCGGGACGCGGTGCGTTGGCACATGATCGGCCACATCCAGAGTCGCAAGGCGCGCCGGGCCGCCGAGGTGGCGCATCTGATCCACTCGGTGGACTCCGCGAAGCTCGGTGAGAAGCTCGCGCGTGCGGCGGCGGAGGACGGAAGGGTGGTGCCGGTGCTCGCACAAGTGAACACTTCCGGTGAAGCGTCGAAGAGCGGATTCACGCCGGAGCGGGCGCTCGACGAGATCCACGCGCTCGCCGAGCTTCCCGGCCTCCGGGTGTCCGGGCTCATGACGATGGCGCCGTTCGTCGACGACGAGGTGGTGCTCGGGCGGGCGTTCCAGGGACTCCGGTCGCTCTCCGAGCGGCTGATCTCGTCGGGGGCGGCGGTCGGGCCCGAGCTCTCGATGGGCATGACGAACGACCTGGAAATCGCGATACGAGAGGGCAGCACGATGGTTCGGATCGGCACGGCACTCTTCGGCGAGCGAGGCGGCACCTGATGATCGATCTCACACCGCTCGACGTCCGCAAAAAGCGAGGCGACTTCAAGAAGCTCATGCGGGGGTACGACCCGCAGGAGGTCGACGTCTTCCTCGAGCTGGTCGCCGAGAGGCTCGAGGCGCTCGTGCGCGAGAATCTGCAGCTCAGGGAGCGGACGCAGACGCTCCAGCAGCAGGTCGACGCGCAGGTCGGCCGCGAGCAGGCCGTTCAGGACGCCCTGGTGACCGCCCAGGAGCTGAGGGCCGACATCCAGGCGCAGTCCCAGCGCGAGGCCGACCACATCCGCCGCGAGGCCCAGGCGGAGGCCAAGCGGGTCATCGCCGAGGCCGAGGCCGAGTCGCGACGCCTCATCGCGGAGGCCGAGGGCGAGGTGCGCAGCCGGCTTCGCGGGATCGAGCGGCAGCTCGACCACGCGCGCGACTCGATCGCCGAGCTCGAGCGTCGACGCGTGCGCTTCCTCAAGGAGTTCCGCAGCCTCCTCGAGCGCGAGATGGACGTCGTCGAGGTCGAGGAGGATCGGGAGCCGTATCAGGAGCGCGCGATCGACCTCGATCTGGGCGGACGCCGTCGTGGATCCGGGTCGGGCTCGAGCCCGGCCCCCGACCTCGGTGCCGCCACCCTCGTGACGACCGAGGCCGTGGAGGGGGCCGGGGAGGCGGCTCCGACGGAATCGTCCCCGATCGATCCCTCGGCGGACGACGGTCCGGCCGCCGATCCCACGGCCGACGCCGAAAGCTCTCCCTCGGTCGAAGGGGCCGGACCGTCCGGTCCCGAGCCGGAGGCCGCGGCGGATGCGGACGGTTCCGACTCCGCGCCCGTGGCGTTCGAGATCGACCTGACGCCGGAGGTGGACGCCGCCGCTCCCTCCACCGACGGGAGCGCCGCGGGCGACACGCAGGCCTCGGTGCTCGACCCGGCCCCGACGTCCTCCGCCGATCCCGAGGAGCCGACCGTCGACGTCGCCGCGCTCGGGCCGTCGGCGGACGGTGCATCCGCTCGCCCTTCGGCGCCGCCGCCGGCCGTCCCGACGGAGCCCTCGACGCTCGAGCTCGAGCTCATGGCCGGAGCCGGAGGGGACGAGGGCGAGGACGGCAGGCGCTTCCCGGACGTACCGGATCTCGAGACGCTGCTGGCCGAGGCGGGTGTCGAGGAAGCCAAGGCCCCGCGCGACATCGCGCCGCCGCCGGCTCCCGGCGTCCCGAAGGACCACGTGATCCTCTTCGACCCGAACGACCCCGACCGCCGGCGCTGAACCGCTCCCCTCCATGACGAACGACCTGCTCGCGCGCATCGGCGCGGCCGTCGACGCGGTGCGCGGGCACACCGCCCTCGAGCCCCGGGTCGGGATCGTGCTCGGGACCGGGCTGGGGGCGCTGGTCGGCGTCATCGACGTCGAGGCCTCGGTGCCGTACACCGACATCCCCGGGATCCCGGTGCCGACGGTGGAATCGCATGCCGGGCGGCTCGTCTTCGGCACGCTCGGCGGCACGCCGGTCGTGGCCATGCAGGGGCGCTTCCACCGCTACGAGGGATACACGCTGCAGGAGGTCACCTTCGGCGTGCGGGTCGTGCGAGCGCTCGGAGCCGAGACGCTGGTCGTCTCGAACGTCTCGGGTGGCATGAACCCTCTCTGGTCCGTCGGGGAGCTCGTCCTCCTCGACGACCACATCAACCTGCTCGGGGACAGCCCGCTCGTCGGACCGAACGTCGACGCGCTCGGTCCGCGCTTCCCGGACATGTCGGCCCCGTACGATCCGGAGCTCCAGGCGATGGCTCGGGACGCGGCGATGGAGCTGGGACTCCGGCTGCATCGGGGCGTCTATGTCGCGGTGCCCGGCCCCCAGCTCGAGACGCGTGCGGAGTATCGGATGCTGCGGGCGCTCGGCGCGGACGTCGTCGGGATGTCGACGGTGCCGGAGGTGATCGTCGCCCGTCACATGGGCATGCGGGTGCTCGGGCTGAGCATCATCACCGACCAGTGCCTTCCCGACGCCCTGGAGCCGGTCGACGTGACGCGAATTATCGAGGCGGCTTCCGCCGCCGAGCCCCACCTGACGAGACTGATCGAGCGGGTGGTGTCGCAGATCTGAGCCGGCGCCGTCGCGTCGGCTCCCCCCGGACATCCCAACGCAGTCACTTCGATGAGCTATCCCGAACTCCCCGATTCCCTTCTCGCCATCGAGGAAGAGACCCTGGCCCGCTGGCGGGCCGAGGACCTCTTCCGGAAGACGCTCGAGGCCAACTCCGGGAATCCGCGCTTCGTCTTCTACGAGGGCCCGCCCACCGCGAACGGCCGGCCGGGCCTGCACCACATCCTCGCCCGGACGCTGAAGGACCTCGTCTGCCGGCACCGGGCCATGACGGGGCACGACGTGACGCGGATCGCCGGCTGGGACACCCACGGCCTTCCCGTCGAGATCGAGGCGGAGAAGCGGCTCGGCATCAGCGGAAAGCCGGAGATCGAGGCGCTGGGCATCGCCGAGTTCAACCAGGTCTGCAAGGACTCGGTGTTCACGTACAAGGAGGAGTGGCAGGAGCTCAGCGAGCGGATCGGGTACTGGCTCGAGTACTGGCGGCCGTACGTGACCTTCCACACGCCCTACATCGAGTCGGTCTGGTGGATCCTGCGCACGCTCGCCGACAAGGGTCTGCTCTACCGGGGCCACAAGAGCGTGCCGTACTGTCCGCGCTGCGGCACCCCGTTGTCGTCGCACGAGGTGGCGCAGGGGTACCGCGACGTCTTCGATCCGTCGCTCACCTTCGTGGCCGAGGTACTCACCTCCGACGGCGAGCCCGACCCCGACCACCGCGCGATCCTCGCGTGGACGACGACGCCGTGGACCGTCCCCTCGAACACGGGCCTCGCCGTCCATCCCGGGCTCACCTACGCCGAGGTGGAGCGGGACGGTCGGCGCTACGTCGTGGCCGAGGGTCGCGTCGAGGCGCTCTTCGGCGAGGAAGCCGAGGTGGCCCGCACCTTCCCGGGCGCGGAGCTCGTGGGGCTCCGCTACCGACGGCCCCTGGAGCTGGTGCCGGAGCCCGACGACCGGGGGAACGGCTGGACGGTGGTGGCCGAGGACTTCGTCAGCGCCGACGACGGCACCGGGATCGTGCACATGGCCCCGGCGTTCGGGGCCGACGACTACGCGGCGGGCCAGCGGCACGGTCTGCCCATGCTCAACCCGATCGACGGGGCGGGGAAGTTCACGGAGGACGTCGAGCTGGTGGGCGGGAAGTTCGTGAAGGACGCGGACCCCGTCCTCGTCGACGCCCTGCGCGAGCGCGGGCTCCTCTTCGACATCGGGCGCATCGAGCACAGCTACCCGCACTGCTGGCGCTGCGACTCCCCGCTGCTGTACGTAGCGATCGACTCGTGGTTCGCCGCCACCTCGACGCTCAAGGACGAGCTGCTAGCCAACAACGACCTCATCTCGTGGCACCCGCCCGAGGTGGGCGAGAAGCGCTTCGGCGAATGGCTGCGGGGCAACGTCGACTGGGCGCTTTCCCGCGACCGCTACTGGGGCACGCCGCTTCCCGTGTGGGTATGCGAGGACGACCCCGACCACGTGCACTGGATCGGCTCTCTGGCGGAGCTGGCCGAGGCCGCCGGCCCCCTTGCCGACGACTTCGACCCGCACCGGCCCTTCATCGACGAGGTGACGTGGTCGTGCGCCGACTGCGGCGGCACGATGCGCCGGAGCCCGGAGGTCATCGACGTGTGGTTCGACTCCGGCGCCATGCCGTACGCGCAGTGGCACTGGCCCTTCGAGCACGAGCAGGAGTTCGAGGACCACTTCCCGGCGGACTTCATCTGCGAGGGCCTCGACCAGACCCGCGGCTGGTTCTACTCGCTCCTGGCCATCTCGACGATGCTCGGGCGCGGCCCGTCGTTCCGGAACTGTCTGGTGAACGACCTGGTCCTCGACGCCGAGGGCCGGAAGATGTCCAAGTCGCGCGGCAACGTCGTGAACCCGTGGGACGCGATCGGAGCGCACGGCGCGGACGCCGTGCGCTGGTACTTCATCACGTCGTCGAACCCCTGGCTCCCGAAGCGCTACGATCCGGACGGCGTGAGCGAGGCGGCACGGAAGTTCTTCGACACGCTCTTCAACACCTACCGGTTCTTCGCGCTGTACGCCTCGGTCGAGTCGTGGACGCCGGGTGACGACGATCCGGCGCCGGAGGCGCGTCCTCTGCTGGACCGCTGGCTCCTCGCGCGGCTCGACAGCGTGGTGCGGGAGGTGGGCGCCGAGGTGGAGGCCTATCAGCTGACCCGCGCCTACCGCGCCCTGGGCGACTTCGTGGTGGAGGACCTGTCCAACTGGTACGTCCGGCGGAGTCGGGCCCGCTTCTGGAACTCCGACGACCCGGTCGACCAGCGCGCGGCCTTCCGGACGCTGCACGACGCGCTGCGTGCCGTCGTGCTCATGCTCGCGCCGTGCTCGCCCTTCGCCGCGGACTGGCTGCACCGGGCGCTCGCCGAGGCGAGCGTGCACCTGCAGCGCTTCCCCGAGCCGCTCGACGAAGGGGCCCGGATGGCGCTCCTCGCCGACGACGGCGATCTCGAGGCCGACATGGACGCGGTCCGCACGCTCGTCTCCCTGGGCCGCGCCGCGCGGGAAGACGTCCAGATCCGCGTCCGCCAGCCGCTCCGCGGAGCCCGGGCGGTGATCCCCGGCGGACGGA
>CALJLC010000050.1 GCA_937982605.1 uncultured Gemmatimonadales bacterium
CCGTACGTGTACACGGCGGAGACCTCGTCGAAGTCCCCGTCCCACCCCCGCCACTCCGTGATCATCGGCGCGCGGAGGTACTCCAGGTCGCCCCAGTCCTCGACGCTCTCGTAGAGGCGCACGAGGCGGTCGGGCTCGGCGTACGGCAGATCCTGGAGCAGCACCGCGTTGAGCACCGAGAAGATCGCCGTGTTGACGCCCACGCCGAGCGCCAGCGTCAGCACCACGATCCCCGTGAAGGCGGGGGCCCGCCCCAGCCGGCGCGCGGCGCGGCGCACCTCGGTCGTCCACGTTCCCAGCGACATCCACCACCTCCCTCGTTCTCCCCGGCTGCGGGCTTCCGCGCGCGGGCGTGTCTCTCGAATCCTGCGGCCGGCCTCGGCGGGATCGCCGAAGCGCGCGACGAGCTCTTCGGCCGTCGTTCCGGCGGCCAGGCCGTCCTCGAAGTGCGCACGGAGCTCCCGCTCCACGGCGGCCCGACCCTCGGTGAAGTCCAGCCCCGCGGCATGCAGCACGGCCGCCACGAGGGCCTCGATCTCGGGCGGGAGCGGCGATCGCGGGCCGTCGGGGCTGCGCCCGGCGGTGTGGGCATCCCCCTCTCGCACGTCCGGCCGGCGGCTCATCCTTCGCGCTCGCCCCCTGCGACGCCGAGGCTGGCCATCGCCTGTACGAGTGTGGCCCACTGGGAGCGCTGACGCTCCAGCCACACCCGCCCCTCGTCGGTGATGCGGTAGTACTTCCGCTCGCGTCCGCTCGGCGCCGTGCGGGAGAAGGCCTGGACCTGCCCCTTCGCCTCGAGGTTGTACAGCAGCGGATAGACCGTCGACTGCCCCATCGAGAGGAGGCCGTCGGTGTCCCGCTCGAGGGCCTCGACCAGCTCGTAGCCGTACATCTCCCGGCGTTCCAGCAGCGTCAGCACCGCGAGCGGCGCCGCCCCGCGCATCCATTCCCGTTCGAGCGTCATGTCGAGCAACCCGGACCGTTGGAGTCCCTTTCCTGTCGGTGCCCCGCGTCGGGCGCCGATCTCACTTGGCGCCACATACTATGTATGCCATAGTATGCAGGACAAGAGCTCTCGTTCGCAGGCTTGGACGGCGTGACCTCCCCGATGGTTGGAGTCGGGCGTCGGAGGGCCGGGGCCGCGCGGCGGGCGCGGTTACATTCCGCGCCATGTTCGACTTCTAGCTCACGGGCACGACGGGCGCCGCCCGCGCCGGCCGCTTCGCGACCCCCCACGGCGACGTCCCGACGCCCGCCTTCATGCCCGTGGGCACCGCGGGGACGGTGAAGGGCCTCATCATGGAGGAGGTGGAGGAGCTCCGGGCGCAGGTCGTGCTCGCCAACACCTACCACCTCTACCTGCGGCCGGGCCACGACGTCGTGCAGCGGCTCGGCGGCCTCCACGACTTCATGCGCTGGGACGGCCCGATCCTGACCGACTCGGGGGGCTACCAGGTGTTCAGCCTCGCGGAGATCCGGCGCATCCACGACGACGGGGTCGAGTTCCAGAGCCACATCGACGGCTCGCGACACGTCTTCACGCCGGAGTCGGTCATGGAGGTCCAGCGCGCGCTCGGTGCCGACGTGGTGATGGCGTTCGGCGAGTGCCCGCCGGTGGGCTGCGACCGAGCCACCGCCGTGGAGGCCAATCGGCGCACCTCCGGGTGGCCCGGGCGCTGCCTGGCCCGTTTCCGCGCCCTGGAGCACGAATCCGACGTCCCCCGGCAGGCGCTCCTCCCCGTTCTCCAGGGCAACGTCTACGACGATCTCCGCCGCGCCCACGCCGAGGAAGTGATGGACATGGCCGACTGGCCGGCGTACGGCATCGGCGGCCTCTCGGTCGGCGAGTCCAAGGAGGACATGTGGCGCACGCTCGAGCTGCTCGACGGCGTGTTGCCCGCGGACCGCCCGCGATACCTCATGGGCGTCGGCTATCCGGACGACCTCCTGGAGGCCGTGGCGCGCGGGTGCGACCTGTTCGACTGCGTCGCGCCGACGCGCAACGCGCGCCACGGCACTGCCTGGACGAGCGCGGAGGGCCAGGTGAACTTGAAGGCTGCGCGCTTCCGGGAGGATACGCGCCCGATCGATCCGGGGTGCGACTGCTACACCTGCTCCCGGTACGACCGGGCGTATCTCCGCCACCTGGTGGTTTCCGCCGAGTGGCTCCAGGTGCGCCTGCTCTCCATCCACAATCTCCGGTTCCTCGTCCGGCTCGGCGAGGAGGCCCGGCGCCGCATCGGTGACGGTTCCTTCGACGGGTGGCGGAGGGACTGGCTCGAACGGTATCGCAACGCACGGAGTCCGGTGTGACCGCACTCGACATGCTCTTCGCGGTTCCCCGCGAAGGCGGCAACGACATGACGATCTTCCTCGTCCAGATGATGCTGATCTTCGGCATCTTCTACTTCCTGCTCCTGCGTCCGCAGGCGAAGGAGCGGCAACGGCACGACGAGATGCTCAAGTCGATCAAGAAGGGCGACGAGATCGTCACGAACGGAGGGATCATCGGGAAGGTGGTCCACGTCGAGGAGGGTCGGCTCACGATCAAGACGGGCGACAACACCCGCCTCACGGTGGACCGGGGCCGCATCGCGCAGGTCCTCGACGCCAGGGGCGAGGCGAAGGCCGAGGCCCAGGCGAAGTAGCGCGATGTCGATCCGCGAAATCGTCACGATGGGCGACCCGGTGCTGCGCGCCGAGGCGCAGGAGGTGACCGACTTCGACGACGACCTGCGGACCCTCGTGCGCGACATGTTCGAGACGATGTACCACGCCGACGGCATCGGCCTGGCGGCGCCGCAGATCGGTCTGTCGAAGCGCGTCATCGTCGTGGACCTGAGACGACGCGAGGAGGACGAGGACGGCACGGAGCCGGAGCGCGTCGCGCTGGTCAACCCGAGGATCGTCTGGTCGAGCGACGACACCGCGAAGCAGTCGGAGGGGTGCCTCTCGATTCCCGGCCTCGAGGAAGTGGTGGAGCGCCCGGTCTCGGTACGGGTCGAGGGCATGGATCCCGAGGGCGCCGAGGTCGTGCTCGAGGCGGACGAGCTCTTCGCGCGCGCGCTGCAGCACGAGATCGACCACCTGGACGGGGTGCTCTTCCTCGATCGGGTCAGCCCGCTCAAGCGACGCATGCTGCTCAAGAAGTGGCGGAAGCTCGAGGCCGAGCGGGAGCTCGAAGCGCACGAGGTCTAGCGCCGGTGCGTATCCTCTTCTGGGGCACCCCCGACTTCGCGCTCGCCTCGCTCCGGGCACTCGACGACGAGGGCTTCGAGATCGTAGGGGTGGTCACGCAGCCCGACCGCCCGGCGGGCCGCGGCCGGCGGCTCACGGCATCGCCGGTCAAGGAGTGGGCGCTGGCTCAGGGTTATCCGGTGTTGACCCCCGAAGTGCCGCGCGGCGAGGAGTTCCTCGCCGCCGTGCGCGCCCTGGAGCCCGACCTCTCGGTCGTCGTGGCGTACGGGCACATCCTCCGGTCCGAGGTCCTCGATCTGCCCCCGATGGGCTCCATCAACGTCCACGCCTCGCTCCTGCCCGAGCTGCGCGGGGCGGCGCCCATCAACTGGGCCATCGCGCGGGGGCACGAGGAGACGGGCGTGACGGTGCAGCGCATGGTCCTGGCCATGGACGCCGGGCCGATCATCCATCAGGTCCGGGAGCCGATCCTCGCCGACGAGACCGCGGGCGAGCTCACCACGCGGCTCGCCGAGATCGGCGCCGCGGCCCTCGTCGAGGCGCTCGCGCTGCTCGGGGCGGGGGTGGCCGAGGAGGTGGCGCAGGACGACTCCGCGGCCACCTTCGCGCCGAAGGTGAGCCGCGAAGTGGCACGGATCGACTGGACCCGCGCCGCCCACGAGGTCGCCGCGCACGTGCGCGGGATGGCCCCCGTTCCGGGTGCGTGGACGCTGCTCGACGACGACCCCGTGAAGCCCTTCCG
>CALJLC010000051.1 GCA_937982605.1 uncultured Gemmatimonadales bacterium
CGATGGCGTGGGCGACGGCCTCGTCGAGCGAGCGGCGGGCCATTCCGCACGCGGCCGCGCCGACCGTGGGTCGAAGCTGGTCCAGCGTGGCCATCGCCACCTTGAACCCCCGGCCCTCTTCGCCGACTCGCGCGGAGTCCGGAACACGACACCCCTCGAAGCGGAGCTCGCCCAGCGGATGAGGCGCGCTCATCACCTGCGCGCCGGAAAAGAGGAGCCCGTCGGCGTCGGCGGGCACGAGGAAGGCCGTGATGCCGCGGCTGCCCGCGTCGGGATCGCTCGAGGCGAACACCACGTAGAAATCCGCGATCCCGGCATTGCTGATGAACCACTTGTGCCCGTCGAGCACCCACTCGTCCCCGTCCCGGACGGCACGGGTGGTCATCGAGGCGACGTCGGAGCCGGCTCCCGGCTCGGTGATCGCGAAGCCGCCCATGGCACGGCCCTCGAGCGCGGGGTCGGCCCAGTCGGAGCGCTGCTCGTCGGTACCGGCCAGGAGGAGCGGCGTGATGCCGAGCCCCTGCAGCGCCCACACGGCGTCCGCGAGCGGCGAGCCGGCCGCGACCGCTTCCCGGGCGAGGCAGCAGCCCCGCAGGTCCCGTGCGCCGATGGGGGCGAAGAGCCCGTGCTCGCCCATGAGGGCCAGCAGGGCGCGAGCCTCCGCGCGGGCTGCTTCGTCGCTCTCCGTCGGGGGCCGTGGCGCGAGCTCGCGGCGCGCGAACGCGTCGACTCGTCCCGCCCAGTCGTGGTGGCCTTCGTCGAGAAAGGCGCGGACGGTCCGGGTATCGAGCGGGGTGGGGGACGACATGCCGGTCGGGTGCCTTCTACAGGAACCGCGGCTCGCGCTTCTCGACGAAGGCGTCGTACGACTCGCGGAAGTCCGGATGGAGCATGAGCGCGGCCTGGATCTGCGCTTCCGCCTCCAGCGCCCCGGCCAGATCCATGCTCGCCTCCCGATTGAGGGAGTCCTTCGTGATCTCGAGCGCGAAGGACGGCCCCCGGGCGAGCTTGTTCGCCAGGGCGGTCGCCTCCTCGAGCGACTTTCCTTCCGGGACCACACGGTTGTACAGCCCGATGCGGTGCGCCTCGTCCGCGCTGATGAAGTCCCCGGTCATGAGGAGCTCGGTCGCCTTCGCCAGCCCGACGATCCGCGGAAGCATCCACGCGGCGCCCATGTCGGCGCCCGAGAGGCCGACCCGCGTGAAGAGGTAGGCGATCTTCGCGTTCTCGGCGGCCACGCGCAGGTCGCACGCGGTGGCGATGACGGCGCCCGCCCCGGCCACGGTGCCGTTCAACGCGGCCACGACCGGCTTGCGGCAGCGCCGGATGGCCAGCACGAGGTCGCACGTCATGCGGGTGAACTCGAGCAGCCCGCGCATGTCCCGCTCGAAGAGCCGGCCGATGATGTCCTCGACGTCTCCGCCGCTGCAGAAGCCGCGCCCCGATCCGGTCAGCACCACCACCCGGACGTCCTCGTCGTCGTGCAGCGCGCGGAAGGTGTTCCGGAGCTCGTCGTAGACCTCGAAGGTGAGCGCGTTGAGACGCTCCGGCCGATCGAGCGTGAGCGTGGCGATCCCGGAGTCGGCGTCGAGGGTCGACAGGAAGGAACGGGTGGGCTCCACGTCAGGCCCCCCTCTCCCCGACGACCGCGGCCTCGGCGGGGATGGCGGCTGTCGCCTCGATCTCCACCTTGCCGCGCGGATCCACGAGCCGGGACACCTCCACCAGCGCCATCGCGGGGAAGTGCTTCCCCATGCGGGCCCGGTACGCCTCGCCGATCGCCCGCCTGCTCTCCCGATAGGCGTCGAGATCGGTCACGTAGATCGTCATCCTCCCGATCGCCTCGGGCGCGCCACCGGCACCGCGAACCACGGCCAGCGTCTTCTCCAGCGCCCGGTCGAACTGCGCCACGAAGTCGTCGGTCTCCACCGATCCTTCGGGACCGGCCGCGTCCTGCCCGGCCACGAAGAGGATCCGTGCGCCGGGAGCCGCGAGCATTCCGTTGGTCCAGCCGCGCGGCGGGCCGAGCTCGGGCGGGTCGACGGCGTCGAACATCAGAGCGTCTCGGACCCGTCGAGCACGACGAGCTCGCCGGTCCGGTGCGACGCTTCCTCCCTGCACAGCTCCAGGATGACGTCCGCCACCTCGTGCGCGCGGATGAGCCGCGGCTGTCCCGACTGCTCGAGCACGGCCTTCACCGAGTCCTGCCACGACTTGCCGGTGAGATGCATGATCCGCGCGATGGTCTCGTCCATCAGCGGCGTGTCGACGTAGCCGGGGCAGACCGCGTTGACCGTGATGCCCTTCCCCTTCGATTCGACGGCGAGCGCCTTGGTGAAGCCGACGACGGCATGCTTCGCCGCCGTGTACGCGGCGATGTACTTGTCCCCCTCCAGGCCGGCGATCGAAGCGACGTTGACGATGCGGCCCCACCGCCGCTCCGCCATGCCCTCGTAGACGGCCTGCGAGCAGAGGAAGGTACCGGTGGCGTTGACCTCCATGATGTGGTGCCACTCGGCCAGCGTGATCTTCGGGAGCGGATTGGACGTGGCCGTGCCGGCGTTGTTCACGAGGATGTCGATGCGGCCCATCGCCTCGGTGGCCGAGAGCGCCAGATCGCGCACCTGGTGCGGGTCGGTCACGTCGCAGCGGAAGGCGAAGGCCTCGTGCCCCTGCTTGCGGATCTCGGCCGCCATCTCCACGACCTGCGTCTCGTTCCGCGCCGCGAGCGACACCTTGGCGCCGGCCTCCGCGAGCGCCATCGCCGCCGCGGCCCCGATCCCGCGACCGCCTCCGGTCACGACCGCGTTGTAGCCGGCGAGCGACTTCATGCGGTGCCTTCGGGCGCTCCGGCCACGGACTCGGCGAGCAGGGCGCCGAGCGTGCGGGCGGTGTCCCGGCCTTCGTCGGCGGTCGCGTCCGCGGGCCAACCGAAGTAGGCGCGCGGGCCTCCCGCCTCCTCGAACGTGCGTCGGCCCTCGCGGATCGCGGTCGACAGGCTCGACGGGTTGGGCTCGAGACCCGCCGCCACGTCGGCCCGGAAGAGCTCGGGCCGCTCCGCCAGCACGACGCTGCCCTCGAAGCGCCCCGCGTGGCACGCGCCGGTCCGGAACTCCTCGGTGAGTCGCTCGGCCACGCCACGCCGCGTGAGGTCGAGGAAGACGATGCGGATCCCGTCGGGCGCGCGGGCCTCGGCGGCTCGGAGCGCCGCGAGGTGGGCGGGGTCGAGGTGGGCGTTGGCGATCGCCAGCGTCGGAATCTCCTGCGCTCGAAGGGAAGCCGCGATCTGCACGATCAGGTCGGTCACCGTCGCAGCTTCGACGCTGACCGTTCCCGGAAAGTTATGGGCGAACGCCGCCGCGGTGTACCACAGGGGCGGGAGCACCACCGCGACTTCACCGCGCGCTCCCAGCTCCCGGGCGCACGCGCGGGCCATCGCCTCGGCGATGATGACGTCGGTGCCGAGGGGAAGGTGTGGCCCGTGGGCCTCGACGGCGCCGACCGGCAGCACGGCCGTGAGCTCCCCCCTGGGCAGGTCGCGCACCTCCTCCCAGGTCATCTCGGCGAGCGGGCGCGGGCTCATGCGGGCCTCGATTGGGGGGCGGAGGGGCGGCAGGAGCGGAGCCGCGCTGTCGAATTGACCTCCATTCTAGCGTCCACGTATCGTCACGCCATGATTCCCGGGCCCGACGACACCTTCACCCTATACGACCGCTTCCTGGGCGACCGGGTGGCCGAGGGACGGGGCGGGCGCCGCGCGATTCTCACCGACGCGGGGCCGACGACCTACGGAGAGGTGCACGAAGCGGCGGGTCGCTACGCGACGCTGCTGCGCGACGCGGGCGTCGAGCCCGGAGATCGGGTGATCCTCTCCCTCGAGGACGGAGTCGACTGGGTCGGGGCGTTCTTCGGGATCGTGCGTGCGGGCGGGGTGGTGGTGATGGTCAACCCGCACCTGGCCCCGGACGCGATCGCGTACTTCTTCGACTACACGACGCCGAGGGTCGCACTCGTCGCCGCCGAAGTCGTCGGCGCGTTCCGGGCGGCGGAGGCCGGGGCATCGCACGGTCCGAAGCTCATCGTCGTCGGAGACGCCTCCTTCCGGGCCTCCTTCGACGCGGCATCGGCGGAAGCCCCCGTGCACCGGGGTCGAGCCGCCGACCCGGCCGTCTTCCTCTTCAGCGGCGGAACCACCGGGCATCCGAAGGCGGTCGTGCAGAGCCATCGATCGTTCGCCAACACGACCGAACGGTACGGTCGGGGCGTGCTCGGCATCCGCGAGGACGACGTCACGCTCTCGGTACCCAAGCTCTACTTCGGGTACGCCACCGGCACGAACCTCCTCTTCCCCTTCTCGGTCGGGGCCACCTCGGCGCTCTTCGCGGAGCGGTGCACGGCGGACACGCTCTTCGACAAGATCCGCGCCTTCCGGCCCACGGTGCTCGTGAACGTGCCGACGATGGTGAACCACATGGTGGGTCACCCCTCGGCCGGCCGGGAGGATCTGAGCGGTCTGCGGCTGGCGACGTCGGCCGGCGAGGCGCTCCCCGTCGAGCTGCACCGCCGCTGGGACGAGACCTTCGGGGTGCCGCTCCTCGACGGGCTCGGCACCGCGGAGATGTGGCACATCTTCGTGTCGAACCGTCCGGACGACGTGCGCCCGGGCACGCTCGGCCGTCCGGTGCCGGGCTTCGAGGTGCTCGCGTGCGACGACGCCGGGCAGCCGGTGGAGCCCGGGGAGGTGGGCGTCATGCGCGTCCGCGGTGACTCGCTCGCGGTCGGCTACTGGCAGGAGCCGGAGAAGACCGCCGCCGCCTTTCGGGACGGCTGGTACGTCTCCGGGGACATGATCAGCTTCGACGCCGACGGCTACGTCACGTACGGGGGTCGAGCGGACGACATGCTCAAGGTCAGCGGGAAGTGGCTCTCGCCGAAGGAGCTCGAGAACTGCCTCCTCGAGCACGAGGCCGTGCGCGAGGCCGCGGTCGTCGGGCTGCGCACGCCGGAGGGTCTCGTGAAGCCGGGCGCGTTCGTCGTCCTCGACGGCGACCGGACGGCGTCCGACACGCTGGCCCAGGAGCTGCAGGCGTGGGCGCGCGCGCGCCTCGAGCCGTACAAGTACCCCCGCCAGGTGACCTTCCTCGACGACTTCCCGCGCACGCACCTCGGCAAGGTCGATCGCGGTGCCCTCGCGCGCATGAACGGATGAGGGTCGCCGGATGAGGGTCGCTGCTCACTCCATCGCCGCCCTCCTCGCCGGCGCCGCCCTGTGCACCGGGCCGGAGCCGTCCGCCGAGGCCGAGGCACGGTGGGGCTTTCGTGGGCACGAGATGGCCGCTCGGGCCGCCGCGGAGACGCTGCCCGAAGACGTGCCCGACTTCTTCCGGGATGCCACCGACCAGCTGGCGTGGCTCGGCCCGGAGCCGGACCGCTGGCGCGTCAGCGCACGCCCGGCCATGGACGAAGCGTGGCGTTACGACCACTACATCGACATGGAGAACGTGCCGCCGGGCGCCCTCGACGCGGCCGATCGGTACACGTTCCTGCGTCGGCTCTACGCCGCCGACATCACCCGCCCGGAGCAGTCCGTCGGCTTCCTCCCCTACCGCATCGTCGAGCTGCACGACCGGCTCACCGAGAGCTGGCGGCGGTGGCGCGAGGCGCCACGGGGCTCCGCGGAGCGTCGCTGGCTCGAGGAGCGCATCGTCTCGGACGCGGGCGTCCTCGGCCACTACGTGACGGACGGATCGCAGCCGCACCACACCACGATCCACTTCGACGGCTGGGCTGCGGGCGTACCCAACGACGAGGGCTTCAGCACCGAACGAGGCTTCCACAGCCGGTTCGAGCGCTTCTTCGTCGACGCGCACGTCTCCCTCGACGACCTTCGCGCGAGGCTTCCCGCGGAAGCGACCGAGCCGGCCGCCGCGCGTGGCTCGGGCGCCACGAGGGACGTCGTACACGCGTATCTCGAGCGCTCGTTCGAGACGGTACCGGAGCTGTACCGGATCGAGCGCGACCACGGCTTCGTCCCGGGCGGCACGCCCGCCCCGGAAGCTCAAGCGTTCGCCGCCGACCGGCTCGCGGCGGGTGCCGAGATGCTCGCCGCTCTCTGGCTGTCGGCCTGGCGCGGCTCCGCGCGCTGACCCGTCCGACGGGCGGAGAATGCCGCCGCGTCATCGATGGAACATCCTGCCAGGCAGCGACTTACCGAGATCGTGAAGCGCGGGCGACCGTCAACCCGTAGATTCTTCCCGGGAAGGCAGCTCGGGTGGGGTTCTGGGTCCGGAGGCACGACGAGATGGACGACGCGCGGCCCGACGGCGGAGCGTTCGCCGCGATCGATGCGAAGCTGACCGTGTTCGCCCTGGCCAACGGGGTGGACCTGGCGAAGGGCGAGGCCTACCGACGCCTCGAGTGGTACTCCGACGGATCCGAGCGCGGCATCCTCGTCGCCGCCGACGGCGACGGCTACGGCCTCTCCGTGCTGAAGTGGAAGTCGTGTCAGGCCGAGGGCGCCGAGCCGCATCCGTTCCGTGACGTCGTCCCGGCTGTCGAGGTGACGAAGCTGCTCGCATACGCCATCCACGCCGCCAACGCCCTCTGAGGGACCGATCGCCCACTCGAAGGCTTCCACGCTCCGGACGCTCACCGACGAGGTCACGGCGTGTCGTCGCTGCCCCCGGCTCGTCGCATGGCGCGAGCGGGTGGCCCGGGAGAAGCGTGCCGCCTTCCGCGACGAGCCGTACTGGGGCCGTCCCGTCCCCGCCTTCGGTGACCCGGCGGCGCGCCTTCTGATCGTCGGTCTCGCGCCGGCCGCGCACGGCGCGAATCGGACCGGGCGCATGTTCACCGGCGACCGCTCGGGCGACTGGCTCTACGGTGCGCTGCACCGGGCCGGCTTCGCGAACCGACCCGACTCCGTGGCCCGCGACGACGGGCTCGAGCTCCGCGACGCACTCGTGACCGCGGCGGTCCGCTGCGCACCCCCGGCCAACAAGCCGACGCCGGCCGAGCGCGACGCTTGCGCGCCGTGGCTGGAGGCCGAGCTCGACCTGCTCGAGGGCGTCCGCGTGATCGTCTCGCTGGGCGGCTTCGCGTGGCTCCAGACGCTCCGCCTCCTCGCCGCCCGCGGGTGGGCCGTGCCGCGCCCGCGGCCCCGATTCGGTCACGGTGTCGAGATCGACCTTCGCCGTCCCCCGGGCGACGGGCCGAAGTCCCCGACCGTGACGCTACTGGGCTCGTACCATCCCAGTCAGCAGAACACCTTCACGGGCAAGCTCACCGAGGAAATGTTCGACACGGTCTGGGCCCGTGCCCGCGAGCGGATCACCCCGTAGCTTCCGCGGCCATGAACCCGAGCCTCTCGTGCGGCGCCCCCTCCGCCCGCGCCCCGAAGACCGCCGTCGCGGCCCTGCTCGCATGCGCGTGGGCGGCCGCGCTCGTCCCCCCCGCCCCCCTCGCCGCGCAGCGCGTCGGCGGCGTCGAGCTCATGGAGCTCACGATCGCCGAGGCGCACGAAGCGATGCTCTCACGCACGCTCACCGCCCGTGAGCTCGTCGAGGCGTACCTCGACCGGATCGAGGCGTATGATCGGTCCGGCCCCCACATCAACGCGCTCATCATGATCAACCCGCGGGCCCGGGCCCGCGCGGACTCGCTCGATCGGGAGCTGGCGCGCACCGGCTCGCTGACCGGACCGCTGCACGGCATCCCGTTCATCGTGAAGGACAACTACGACACGCACGACATGCCGACCACCGGCGGCTCCGCGGCGCTGGCCGGCTCGATGGCGGCCGACGACGCGTTCCAGGTCCGCCGCATCCGCGAGGCCGGCGCGATCGTGCTCGCCAAGTCGAATCTGGCGGAGTTCGCCTTCACGGCGCTGGAGACGGTCGGCTCCCGGCTCCCGGGGTGGACGTTCAACCCCTATGCCCTCAACCGCGTGACCGCCGGGTCGAGCGGAGGCACGGCGGCGGCCGTCACCGCCAACTTCGGCCTCGTCGGACTGGGCACGGACACCGGCAACTCCATCCGCGGGCCATCGAGCCACCAGGCTCTCGTCGGCATCCGCTCGACGCAGGGGCTCACGAGCCGGGACGGCATCATGCCGCTGTATGCGCACCGCGACATCGGCGGGCCGATGACGCGAACCGTCGAGGACGCGGTGCGTGTCTTCGACGTCCTCGCCGGGACGGACCCCGCGGACGCCGTGACCGTCGAAGCGGACGCCCGCCGGCCCGAGTCGTACATCGACTTCCTTCGGGCGGACGTAACCGGCGTGCGCATCGGCGTCTTCGGGCAGATCGCCTACGATCGGACGGCGGACCCCGAGATCCTCATTCGCTTCGGCGAGGCGATCCGTGACCTGGAGCGGCTCGGCGCCACGCTCGTGCGGGACTTCCGCGTCCCGGACCTCGACGAGCTTCGGAGCGGTACCGGATGCCCGCGCTTCCGCTACGACCTCGAGCGGTACCTCGCCGCCATCCCGGACCCGCCGTACCGGACCCTGGAGGAGATCGCCGAGAGCGGGAAGGTCTATCGCACGGTGATGCCCACGGTCGAGCGGTTCCTCGAATTCGAAGGCACCCCGGAGACGAACGAGCAGTGTGTCCGCGGGCGCGAGAAGGAGGCCGAGTTCCGGGCCGCGCTGCGCGCGGCGATGGAGGCGTACGACGTCGACGCCCTGATCTACCCGTCGTGGAGCAACCCGCCCCGCCTCGTGGGCGACATGACGACGCCGCACGGGGACAACAGCCAGTACCCGGCCCCGCCGACCGGATTCCCCGCGCTGACGGTGCCGATGGGCTTCGTGATGGACGGCACGCTGCCGGCCGGGCTGCAGCTCCTCGGCGACGCGTGGTCCGAGCCACTGCTGATCCGGATCGCGTACACGTACGAGCAGGCGACGCGCCACCGGAGGCCGCCCCCGACCACGCCCCCACTGGGGCGCTGACGGCCCCCGAGCATGACGTCGCCGCCGACACGGTCCTCGATTCGACGAGCCGGGGCGTGACGACGGACGCCCCTCGCGCGGCTCCGATCGGCGAAGGCGAGCGCATCGAGGCGCTCGACGTCCTGCGGGGCTTCGCGGTCCTCGGCATCCTCACGATGAACATCGGCTCCTTCTCGATGCCGGCGGCGGCGTATTCCGACCCGACCGCCTGGGGGGAGCTGACCGGTCTCGACGGCTTCGTCTGGGGCGCCACGCACCTCCTGGCCGACCTCAAGTTCATGGCGATCTTCTCGATGCTCTTCGGGGCGGGCATCGCGCTCATGGCGGAGCGGAGCGCCGCGAAGGGGGCCTCGGGCGTCGGCGTCCACTACCGGCGGATGCTCTGGCTGGTCGTCTTCGGCCTGCTCCACGCGCACCTGCTCTGGTACGGCGACATCCTCGTCTGGTACGGGGTCACCGGTCTCCTCGTCTACCTCGTGCGTCGCTGGAGCCCGCGAACGCTCGTCGCGGGGGCGCTCGGGCTCTGGCTCGTCGGCTCGCTCGTCCTCGTGGCCGGAGGACTCTCGGCGCCGAGCTGGCCTCCCGAAGTGCGCGCGGAAGTCCTGGCGGACATGGATCCACCCATCGAGGTCCTCGAGGCGGAGGTCCGGACGTATCGCGGGAGCTGGCTCGACCAGCTCGAGCACCGCTCGCCCCAGGCGACGGAGATGGAGACCTCCATTTACGTGCTCTGGGCGGCGTGGCGGGTCGGGGGGCTGATGCTCCTCGGCATGGCCCTCTTCAAGACCGGCTTCCTGACGGGGCGCGCGACCACGCGGTCGTATCGCGCCGCGCTGGTGGCGGCGCTCGTCGTGGGCCTTCCGCTCGTGGGACTCGGCATGCGCCGCAACTTCGCGACCGAGTGGGCCGCGCCGGACTACTTCTTCTTCGGCTCGCTCTACAACTACTGGGGCAGCATTCCGGTGGCGCTCGGCTGGGTGGCGCTCGTCATGATCGCGTGCCGAGAAGGAGCACTGGCGGGCCTTCGCCGACGCCTCGCGGCGACCGGCCGCATGGCCTGCACCAACTACATCGCCCAGACGGTCATCTGCACCTGGATCTTCTACGGCCACGGCCTCGGGCTCTTCGGGTCGGTCGAACGCACGGCCCAGGCGGGGATCGTCGCAGCGGTGTGGCTGGTGCAGCTGCTCTTTTCGCCGTGGTGGCTCTCCCGCTTCCGCTACGGCCCGCTGGAGTGGCTCTGGCGGACGCTGGTCTACCTCCGGATGCAGCCCTTCCGGCGAGCGGCGTGACGGCCGGCCGGCCCCGGCCCTCTCGGCCGGCGTCCGGGGCGTCCTCCCCCGGCGAGGGGCCCGGAGGCCCGCCCGCCCTCAGCGCAGCGGGATCGTGACCTGCCGGAAGACGATCTGCTCGGCCGGGAGCTCGACCTCGAACGCACGGACCCAGCGTCCGGCGAGCTCGGCCTCCACCGTGACGGCCGAACCGGCCGGAATCGTGCAGACCCCGAAACGACCGTCCGACCCCGTGCGGGCCTCGACGACCGGCTCCGCCACGAGCCCGCTCGGGAGCCGCTCCACCCACTTCAGCCGGAGCCGCACGTCACCGAGTGACGCCCCGTCGCTCCGCTCCAGCCGCCCCAGCAGCACGGTCTCGGCGACCCCGCCGGTGCCGAGGCACACGATGCGCGCGGCGGCCCGGAAGCCCGGGACGGCGAGGTAGGCGTAGCGGCTCGTTCCCTCCTCCACCTCGAGCGTCGCGTACGGCGCACCCAGACCCCACGCCGCGGGATCGTCGTGGACGAACGTCACCCGCTGCTCGCCCACCGGCACCCCCTCCAGGACGAACGCCCCCTGCTCGTCGGTAAGGGTGCGCAGGCCGGTGCCGAGGACCGACACGGTCGCCCCCTCGAGACCGCGACCACGGATGCTGTCCCAGACCTCTCCGTGGATGGAGCCGACCGCGCCCCCGGCGGTCGGAGCGACACCCTCGACCGGGCGAAGCCTGCCGCCCACGTCGACGTAGCCGAGGAGCACCAGGCGCGTGCGATTCCGCCGGAACTCCTCCTGACCGAGCTTCGGCATGCGGATGTACCAGTCCCGCACGACCCACGCCCCGGACTCGAGGACCTCGAACGAGACCCGGCCGCCGGACTCGTTGTCGGGCACGTCGTCGACGCCGTGGTAGCGGAAGTCGAGGGTGCGCAGCTCCGCGGTCGTGCTGTCGACCCAGAGCACGCCGGTGATGTCCGGGACGTCGCGCTCCTCGATCGGCTCGAAGGCGAGCCCGATCAGCCGCTCGTCGTCGTCGTGCTCCTCGATCGAGAAGCAGTGCTGCGCGAGGAAGACACTCGAGAGCAGGACGTCGGCGTCCGGAGCGTAGTACTCTCGTTGGCCCTGCAGATCGCCCTGGACGAAGCCGCCCCGGGCCAGAAAGCCCGCCTCCGCCGAGACGAACGGCCGATCGGTCAGACTCACCTCGCTCCGGTTCGTCTCGGAAACGAGTCGCTCGAGCTTCGGCCCCCACTCCCGCTCGAAGCGGTCGATCTCGAAGCGGGCCAGCCCGGCGGACTGCACCACCGAGCTCACGTCCAGCGCGGTGCGGACCTCCTGCCACCACCGCTGGATCTGCACCGCCTCCCGTGAGTCGATGCGGCACTGCTGGATCCTCGAGTCGACGACGAGCCCCTCGATCTCGATGGCGCGGTCGCCCATGAGCACGCGCCGCACCACCGGCTCGCTCCCGAAGACGTCGAACGACGCGGACGTGGTCGTCTGGAGCCCGATCCGCTCCGCGCGCAGGGAGTACTGGCCGAAGCGCCCGACCTCGAAGTAGAAGCGCCCCGCGTCGTCGGAGAGCGTGGCGCGCACCCGCTCGCCCGCATCGTCGAGAAGCGACACCAGCACGCCTCCCAGCGGGACGGAGCTGCCCGACTCGAGCACGGAGCCCATGACGACCTGCGCCGCCGCGGCGGGAGGTTGCACCCCACCCACCGCGGCCACCAGCGCGACCGCCCCGGCCGCACGCCCGACTCGTCGACGTGATCTCTGCATGCTCGTCCCAACCCTACGCCTCGGTGCCTCCAAGCTGACACCCCGGGTCGGGGGGGCGCGAGGGGAAGCGGGTGGGCCGGCCGAGTGCTATGGTGTCGAACTCGCCGCCCGCTCCCCGAACGAACCCGCCCGAGACCATGGACCGACGCGACTTCGTCAAAGCCACCGCGGCCGGTGTGGCCGCAGCCGCGACCCCCGCCGCCCTCGACGCCCACGCCCCCGCCGTTCATCTTCGGCGCGCGCGCCCCCTGTGCGTGGCCGACGTGAGCAGCATCCGCTACCGCAACGGTGGCCCGGAGAGCGCGATCGAGCGCGCGTTCCGCGGCATCACCGAGGGTGAGGACGTCCTGGACGCGATCGTGGCGGGGGTCAACATCCCGGAGCTCGATCCCGACGAGCGCGGCATCGGCTACGGCGGCCTGCCCAACGCAGACGGCGTCGTGCAGCTGGATTCGTGCCTGATGCACGGGCCCCGGCGCTGGGCTGGCGGCGTGGCGGGCATCGAAGGGGTGAGGACGCCGTCCCGGGTGGCCAAGGCCGTGGCCGAGCTGACGGACCATCACCTGATCGTCGGGAAGGGAGCCCAGGAGTTCGCGCGCTCACTCGGCTTCGAGATCGAGGACGATCTGAACACACCGGCCTCTCGCGAGCTCTGGCTCGAGTGGCGGCGCCGGGTCGACCCGAGTCACTGGCTCGACCCGCAGGAGCGGCTGAGCGGGCACGGCCGCATGGGAGAGGACACCGACCCGGACAACATCGGTCGCCGGCGGCCGGGCGGGTCCGGCTCGGGCTCGGGCGGCCGGCGCGACGGCTTCCGGACGCCGGCACGCGACCCCGAGCACGAGGCCCGGCTGCGCGCCTTTCACGACGCCGCGCTGGCGGCGGGCCTGTCCCTGGTCGACGACGGGCTGATCGACGCCGACTCCTTCTGGGGCACGACGAGCCTCGAGGCGATCTCGCAGAACGGTGACATCTGCGGTGTCACGACCACGAGCGGACTGTCGTGGAAGATCCCGGGGCGCGCGGGGGACTCGCCGATCCTCGGAGCCGGTCAGTACGTCGACAACGGCGTCGGCGCCGCCGGCTCGACCGGCCGTGGGGAGGCCAACCTGTACAACTGCGCCTCCTTCCTGATCGTCGAGTTCATGCGGCAGGGGATGTCGCCGAAGGACGCCGGCATGGCCGCGCTGGCGCGCATCCGGGACAACACCGTCGAGTCGCGCCTGCTCAACGAGCGCGGGCTGCCGGCCTTCGACGTGCGTTTCTTCATCCTGAACACCGCCGGGGAGTACGCCGGCGTGGCGATGTACGGCACGGGCGAGTCGATGTTCGCCGTCTGCGACGAGAACGGCGCGCGCGAGGAGCCGCTCGAGGGACTCCTGGAGGGATCACCCCGGGGCTGACCGACCCCGGGCCGCCGAACGATGGGGGCTCAGCTCGTCCAGTCGAGTCCGTACAGCACCTTGGCGGCCACCTTCGAGGTGTCGACCGGGCAGTACAGCCGAAGGGTGTCGCCGACCTTGGCCGCGCGCACCGGCTGCGGCACCGCCCACGCCGCGGCGAGAACGCCGAGTGCTCCGAGCACGATGAGGACCGTGTGCGCCCGGGTCGTCCTCGTCCCGCGCTCGGTCATGCGATCGATGCGCTGCTCGAGGAAGGGGCGACCGAGGGAGAACCCGACCCCGTACGCGGCCCGACTCCGGCGTGCGCCGACCGAGAGGAGCAGCTCGGCGTAGCCGCGCAGCTCGCGCTCGCTGCGATCGCCGATGGGGTGCGGCCCGAAGCGCCCGG
>CALJLC010000052.1 GCA_937982605.1 uncultured Gemmatimonadales bacterium
CAGCTTCTTCAGCGCGCCGTCGAGTCTGGTTCCGAGCTCGTCGAACATCCCTCGCGTCCCTTCCGTCCTCGTCGTCCTTCGTGTTTCCGCCGGGCCACCCCGGACGGCGGATCGTAAGCTAGCGCGGTCGGACCGGCCGTTGGAGCCGGGCCGGTACCGCACGACACTCTGGCATCAACTTTGCCATGCAAAGTACCTTGTGAGCGTGGCGACGCGCCGGTGCATGGATCCCCGAGGAGGACGACGATGAGCGCGCTGACCGAGTTTCTTTTCCCGGCGCCGGCGAAGCGCACGGCCGGGGCGATCCTCGGGTGGTGGGAGAAGCGGCGGCTGCCGTACAACGTGGCGGTCGGCGCGGCCGGCGTGGTCGGAATCGGGGTCGGCGCGCTCTTCGCGGCGCTGCCCCCCTTCGGCTCGGCGTTCGTCCCTCCGTGGCAGGCCGTCGTCCTCTTCGGCCTTGCGGCCAACGTGTGCTACACGCTCGGCCCGGCCATCGAGCTCCTCGTGGAGCGGATCTGGGGTCGTCAGGTCCTCCCCGTGGGCCCCGCGCTCTACCGGATGGGCCTCACCTTCTCCGTCGGCTTGGCGCTTCTGCCCGCCCTCGTGCTGCCGGCGGTGTGGATCGTGCGCGTCGTCGCCTGGGTGCTCGGAGTGGGGTAGGCAACGCGACCGCCGGACGCGGGCTCGGTCGTCGGCGGGTTCCGCGCGGAGATCCGGCGGATCGGACGGCCCCTACAGCTCCGCGAGGCGCGTGACCGTCCGCCAGTTGCGCACGGTGACCGTCGTCCCGAGACACCGGTCGAAGTACGCCGTGGTGAGGCGCGTGCGGGCGATGCCGCCCGGCACGTGGAGGTAGAGCTCCCGGCCGACGAGCCTGAAGGCGTCGACATCGGAACGAGCCGGATCGAGCGCGCCGACACCGTCCGGGTCGGGCACGGCCACCAGGAAGCCGAGGTGGAGGTGCTTCGGATCTCGCCCCTCCTGGAGGAACGGGTTCCGCTCCAGAGCGGCCCGCACCTCGGAAGAGGTCCGGAGGGCGATGGGCGCGTCCAGATCGAAGCGCTCCAGGAGGCCGCGACGCACCGCCTCCGCGATCGACGCCGCCGACTTCGGCGACGCGTCGAAGGCCACGTTTCCGCTCTGGATGTAGCTCCGGACGGAGCGGGCACCCACCTCCTCGAAGAGCGCGACGAGATCCGACATGTGGACCCTGTTCCGCCCGCCGACGTTGATGCCGCGCAGGAGTGCGACGTGCCTCGACACGACACTCAGACCGGAATGATCTGGCTCCGCTTCGTGCCCACCGAGACCCAGCGGACCGGCGCGTTGGTGAGCTCCTCGATCCGGTCCAGATAGGCGCGAGCGTTGCTCGGCAGGTCGGCGAGCTTGCGGACGTCGCCGGTGGGCGCCTGCCACCCCGGCATCGTCTCGTAGACCGGCTCGACCTCGGAAAGAGACCAGGTGTCGGCGGGGAAGAACGAGCGCGTCTTTCCGCTCGGCATCCTGTACGCGGTGCAGATCTTGACCTCGTGCAGCGTGTCCAGCACGTCGAGCTTCGTCACGGCCACACCCGTGAGCCCGTTCACCTGGGACGCGAAGCGCGTCAGCACGGAGTCGAACCACCCGCACCGTCGCGGCCGACCGGTGGTGGCGCCGAACTCCCCGCCGAGCCTGCGGACACGCTCGTCCATCTCTTCGTCGAAGCCGGTGGGTAGCGGTCCCTCGCCCACCCGCGTGGTGTAGGCCTTCACGATGCCGATGACGTCGGTGATCGACGTCGGGCCGATCCCGGTCCCGGTCGCGGCTCCCCCGGCCGTCGTGTTCGACGAGGTCACGAAGGGGTACGTGCCGTGGTCGAGGTCGAGCGCCGTCCCCTGGGCGCCCTCGAGCAGGACGTTCCGGCCCTCGCGCAGCGCGGCGCTGATCTCGGGACCCACGTCCGTGGCGATTGCGAGCAGCCGGTCCCCCAGCGCGAGCGTCTCCTCCATGGCGCGGTCGAGCGCCTCGGTGCCCGCGCCGAGCTCTTCCAGCCGCGCCACGACGCGCGCCTTCGCTGCGTCGTTGCGCCGGCCCAGCCGCGCGGGGTTGCGCCGGTCTGCCGTGCGCGCTCCGCGGCGACCGGCCTTGTCCTCGTAGGCCGGGCCGATGCCGCGCCCGGTCGTGCCGATCTTGGTGGCCGCGGCGTCTTCGACCGCCTTGTCGAGGTACCGGTGGTACGGCATGAGGAGCTGGGCACGATAGCTGACGCCGACGCGACCCTCGATGTCGACGCCTCGGGCCACCAGCGCGTCGTACTCCTCGAAGAACTGCTGCACGTCGAGCACGACCCCGTTGCCCAGGAGGCAGCGCCGGCCCGGGTGCAGGATGCCGGACGGGATCTGGTGAAGGATGAACTCGTCGTCGCCGACGTGCACGGTGTGCCCGGCGTTGGCGCCGCCCTGATAGCGGGCCACGATGTCGACGTTTTCGGCGAGGACGTCGACGATCTTCCCCTTCCCCTCGTCACCCCACTGACAGCCGACGATGACGGTGCAGCGTCCCATCTCGGACATCGGAACCTCAAAGCGAAACGGGCCGTCCCCCGGCGGGGGACGGCCCGTGACTGGTGTATCCTTCAGGAAAAGCTAGAGGCCCCGTCCGGGGGGTGTCAATTCACAGCGACACCCCGTCCCACATGACCGTCAGCGCACGGCGCGTGTCGCGCAGCGCCGCCCGGCCGGCCGGCTCGACCCGGAAGTACTTGCGCGCCCGCCCGCCGCGCTCCGGCGTGGACTCGCCGAGCTCGAACGCCACGAATCCCTTCGTGCCGAGGCGGTCCAGCGTCGTGTAGACCGCTCCGTACGAGACGTCGCGGCCCGTGCGCCGCTCGATCTCCTCGCGGATCTCTACGCCGTAGGCGTGGTTCTCCAGGCGGAGCACCGCCAGGAGCACGAGCTGTTCGAACTCTCCCATCGTCTACTCCGATCGAAGCGCCCGGGTGGGCGAGATGCGCACGGCGCGGGTGGCCGGAAGCGCCGAGGCGGCCACCGCGGCGAGGCCGAGCACGAGACATCCGGTGGCCAGCGAGAGCGGATCGAGCGCCGACACACCGTACACGAGAGAGCGCGCCGTGGACAGCGTGGCCCAGACGCCGACGAGCCCGAGTCCGATGCCCCAGAAGGCGAGCCGAGTGCCCCGGCGCACGACGAGCCCCACGACGCCCGAGCCCGCCGCGCCGAGCGCCATGCGGATGCCCAGCTCGCGCGTGCGGCGCGCCACGAAGTACGACACCGTCCCGTAGATCCCCGCCGAGGCGAGGAAGAGCGCCGCGACGGCGAAGAGGCCGATGAGGGTCGTGTAGAAGCGTCGCTGCGCGAACGCCGCATCGAGGCGCTCGTCCATGCCCCGCACGTCGGCGGGCGGCTGGGTCGGGTCCACGGAGAGCACGGCCTGCCGGACGGCGGGCACGATGCGGGTCCCGTCGCCCTCCAGCCGGACCGTCAGGAAGCCCGACCCGGACCATCCCTGCGCGTACGGCGCGTACATCTGCGCCAGGACCGGCTGCTCGGGCCCCCACTGCCGGACGTTGCCGACCACGCCCACCACCGTGATCCAGGGTGGTCCGTCGCCGAAGGCGAAGCGCTTCCCGATCGGGTCCTCCTCCGGCCACACCTGATCGACCATCGCCTGGTTCACGACGACGCCCACCGCGCCGGAGATCGAATCGTCGGGCTCGAGCAGCCTGCCGTGCAGGAGCGGGATGTCCAGCGTGGCGAAGTAGTCCCCCACCACGCTCGCCACCTCCACCAGCGGGCCCTCGTTCTGGCTTGCCCTCGGCGCCCACCCCTCGATCTGCACCGTGCCGTTGGATCCGCCGGCGAGCGGGAGTCGGGAGACGAAGCCGGCGCTCCGGACCCCGCCGACGGCGTGGACGGCCTCGATCACCTGGTTGAAGTACTGCTCCCGCTCGGGGGCGCTCCCGTACCGGGGGCCGTACGGGTTCAGCGAGGGCGTGAGGCCGCCCTCGGCACGGAAGCCGTACGACTGACCACGGAGCTCACCGTAGCTGCGCACCAGGAGCCCCGCGCCGTTGGCGAGCAC
>CALJLC010000053.1 GCA_937982605.1 uncultured Gemmatimonadales bacterium
AGGTCGTCCATGATCCAGAAGCCGCGCCCGTACGTCCCGATCACGAGGTCGTTGAAGTGCTCCTGCACGACGATCCCGTACATCGGGGCGGGGGGCATGTTGTTGATGAACGGCTGCCAGTCGTTGCCGTCATTGAGGCTCACGTAGACCCGGTTCTCGGTGCCGAGGAAGAGGAGTCCCGGCCTCACCGGGTCCTCCTGGATGCTGCGCGTGAAACTGAGCGGATGGTCGGCGATCCCGTTGGTGATCTTCGTCCAGCTGCGTCCGTAGTCGGACGTGCGATACACGTACGGCGCGAAGTCGCCCACCTGGTGCGCCTCGACCGCGATGTACGCCTTGCCGGCGTCCCACTTCGAGGCGTCGACGCCGCGCACGACGCCGTCGACCGGCCAGTCGGGGATGTTGCCGGTGACGTCGTCCCACGTCCGGCCGTCGTCGCGGCTGACGTGCATCTTCCCGTCGTTGGAGCCCGCGTAGAAGACGCCCTGCTGCGCGGGTGACTCGTCGAAGGCGTAGATGACGCAGCAGTACTCGACCCCGATGTTGTCCGGCGTGAGGCCGCCGCTGATGCCCTGCCGGCTCTTGTCGTTCGTCGTCAGGTCCGGGCTGATCACGTCCCAGCTCTGGCCACCGTTGCGCGTACGATGCACGTGCTGGCTCGTGACGTAGATCGTGTTGTTGTCGTGCGGCGAGACGAGCAGCGGGAAGGTCCACTGGAAGCGGTACCGGAGATCCTCGGCCGGCCAGCCTCCGGTGCTCTCGGGCCAGACCTCCACGTTGCGGAACTGGCGCGTGCGCTCGTCGTGGCGGACGACGATGCCGCCGCGCGCGCCGGACCCGGAGGCGCTGGACCAGACGATGTTCGCATCCGTCGGGTCCGGGGTGGCGAAGCCGCTCTCGCCGCCCCCGATCTGGTGCCACTCGCCCCGCGGGATCGTCCCTCCGAAGAGGGCGTTGCTCGGCCCGCGGTACGACGGTCCGTCCTGCCGGTTCCCGAGCACGTTGTACGGGACCGCGTTGTCGACGGTCACGTGGTACATCTGCGAGATGGGAAGCTCGACGCGGTGGTACGTTTCGCCCCGGTTGTTCGAGATGTGGACGCCCTGGTCGTTGCCGATGATGAGCCGGTCCCCGTCGTCGGGGTCGATCCAGAGGTCGTGGTAGTCGCCGCCCGGGCGCTGGGAGCCCTGGTGGTTGACGTAGGTGAGGCCTCCGTCCCAGGAGCGCGAGAGCGCGGCCGTCAGGAAGAAGACCTCGTTCTCGTCGTCGGGGAAGACGCGGCAGTTGTTGTAGTAGCCGGTGCGACCGCCGAGGTCCCGGCTGTGGTTGATGAGGCGCCAGTCCACGCCCCCGTTGTCCGAGCGCCAGAGCTCACCGGACTCCGTTTCACGCCCGTGCCACGGGACCCCGTCGCCGGTCTCGATGAGCGCGTAGACCCGCCGGGAATCCGCCTTCGACATGCAGACGTCGACCTTTCCGACGGGAAGGGTCGGCAGCCCGCGTCCTTCGAGCTTCGTCCAGCTGTCCCCCGCGTCGTGGGAGACGTAGATGCCCGATCCCGGTCCACCGCTTTCGCGTCCCCACGTGTTGAAGACGACGGTCCACAGCCCTGCGAAGAGCTTCCGCGGGTTATTGGGGTCCATGATGACGCTCGAGGCGCCCGTGTCCTCGTCGACGAAGAGGACGTGCTCCCAGCTCTCACCGCCGTCCATCGTCCGGAAGACGCCGCGCTCGGGCTGTGGGCCGTGGGCGTGGCCGAGCGCGCCCACGTAGACGATGTCCGGGTTCGTGGGGTGGATGACGATCCGGGAGACGCGCCCGATCGCGTCGAGGCCCATGTGCTCCCAGCTCTCGCCCCCGTCGAGCGACCGGTAGACGCCGTCGCCGATCGTGACGTTCGAGCGGATGTGCGGCTCGCCGGTGCCGGCCCAGACGACCTTGGGGTCGCTCGCGGACACGGCGAGGGCACCGACGGAGTGCACGTCCTGGTCGTCGAAGAGCGGCCGCCAGGTGATCCCGCCGTCCTCGGTCTTCCAGAGGCCGCCCGAGGCGGCACCGGCGTAGTAGGTGAGTGGATCGCCCACCACGCCGGACACCGAAGCCAGCCGATTGCCGACCACGCCGATGTGCCGGAAGCGGAGCGCCGAGAGCTGCTCGGCGGGAAGCTGGGACGCGCCGGGGGCCGGGAGCGCGAGGGGAACGACGGCCGCGGCCACGAGAAGGGCGCGGCGGAGAGGGGACCCGAGCATGGGAACTCCTGCCGAGAGGGAGTGCGACGTTGGGACTTCGTGGCGGGAGCAGCTACGGCAATTGGCGGTCCCTCCACGGAGGCCGCAACGGGTACCGGACAACCGGACCCGACCACGGCGGGCAGGGCCAAAAAAAGGGAGCCCGGACTCGCGTCCGGGCTCCCTGGAGACGGTCGCCGGGATGTGGGGCTCCGGCCGCCCGTCGTCAGCCTCCGCCGCCGCGGCGCTCCTGGCGCATGCGGGCGAGCTCCTGCTCGAGCTGGCGCATGGCATCCCGGATCGAGCGGTCGATGTCGACCTTCACGTCCTCGTCGATCCCCTCGAGCTCCGAGCGGATCTCGGCCTCGAGGCCTCCGAGCTCGCTCCGGAGCTCCCGGCCCAGCCCCTCGAGATCCCGCGAGAGCGCCTCGAGCTCGCGCTCGTCGAGAGCCTCCAGCTCGCGCGTCAGACCCTCGAGCTCCTCGGAGAGGCCCTCGAGGCTGCGGAGGTCGATGACCATCGTGCCGCCGTCGATCTCGAAGGCGAAGCCCGACTCGTCGAAGTCGAAATCGAAATCGAAGTCGAAGTCGAAGTCGAAATCGTAGTCGTAGTCCCAGTCGGGGTCGCGCGCCTCGGCACGCGCCTGCGCCCGGGCCTCGGCTCGGGCCCGCCGCTCCTGGTCTCGGAGCTGTCGCTCCTGATCGCGGCGCACACGCTCCCCGTCGCGCCGCGCGCGCTCGTGGTCTCGGAGCTGCCGCTCCTCGCCGCGGATTCGGCGCTCCTCCTCACGGACGAGCCGCTCCGCGGCCCGGCGCTCGACCTCACCGACGCGGTGGCGGGCTTCCTCGGCGCGGTGGCGCGCCTCCTCGGCCCGATGGCGGGCGCGTTCCAGCGCGCGGTCCCGGATCTGCTCGGCCCGCTCGAGCTCGTGCCGAACCTGCTCCTGTGCGTCACGTTCCACCCGGACGTCGACGTCCGCCACCCGGACGACCGTGCCGCATTCGTCGGTGCGCGCTTCGACCGTGGGCGACACGACGACGTTGCGCTCTC
>CALJLC010000054.1 GCA_937982605.1 uncultured Gemmatimonadales bacterium
TGGGCGTCGTCGTCGTGATCAGCGGAGCCGGCGGCTACTACGCCTACCGCGCGTACGACTACGTGGAGCACGACAACGAGTTCTGTTTCTCCTGCCACCTGATGCAGGAGCCGTACGAGCTCTTCGCGCAGAGCGCCCACCGCGGGCTCGGGTGCAAGGCGTGCCATCAGCCCAACATGCTCGAGCGCAGCTCGATGGGTCTCACGGGGGTGCTCGTGAACCCGGACACGATCTCGGTGCACGCGGACGTCCCGAACGACCTGTGCGCCGACTGTCACATCAACGGGGACCCGGAGCGGTGGCGTCAGGTGGCCGCCTCGTCGGGACACAGGATCCACCTCGAGTCGACCGACTCGGCGCTCCAGGGACTCCAGTGCGTCGAGTGTCACTCCTCGTCGCTGCACCAGTTCACCGCGGCCGACGAGACGTGCGCCCAGTCCGGCTGCCACACGGACAGCGACGTGCGGCTCGGCGCGATGAGCGACCTCACGATCCACTGCGCGGCGTGTCACGGCTTCAGCGCCCCGGCGCCCGACGTGGAGTCCGCCCTGGCCTCGATCGCCCCGGATCGGGACACCTGTCTGAGCTGCCACGCCATGCGCGTGCTCGTGGAGATGCCCGACGACGATCCCCACGACGCCGTCTGCAGCTCCTGCCACAATCCGCACGAGCAGGAGACGCCCGCCGAAGCGGTCTCCTCCTGTGCCACGGCCGACTGCCACTCCGACCCGCGGGCGCTCACGCCCTTCCACGAAGGGCTGGACGACGACGTCGCCGCGGATTGCCTGTACTGCCACCGGGCGCACGACTTCCACGTCGACGGGTCGGACTGCACCGCGTGCCACCAGGACATCCTCGAGGACGACCCGGCGGTTCGGCGCTCGGCGGCCGCGGGCCGTCCGGCGGGAGAGATCCGACGTCTCGCCGCGGGCGCCGGCCTCCTGCACGGCTCGGAGGCGCCGACGCCGTTCCATTCGTGGGGCTACCCGCTGGCGACCCCGGCGCAGGCGCTCGACTTCCGTCATTCCGAGCACCCGACGGTCGCGTGCGTCGACTGCCACGCGAGCACCGCGGCCCACGGTACCGTCACGGTGACGACGATCACCGACTGCCGGCGCTGTCATCACCAGGGCGAGCGCGTGGCCGCGGACGGCTGTGCTTCCTGTCACGCGAGTGCCGAGGCCACGGCCGAGCCGTACGCCGTGAGGACGTCGTTCTCGCTCTCGGCCGGGGCGACGCGCTCGCGACCGGTGGACTTCACGCACGCGCCCCACGCGTCGGTGGACTGCGCCACGTGTCACACGGAGGGCCTCGAGCTCTCTGCGGCGGCCACCGACTGCGCGAGCTGCCACGAGGAGCACCACGCACCCGAGGCCACCACGTGCCGGTCGTGCCACGTCGAGGCGCCGGAGGGCAGTCACGTGGTCGAGACGGCACACGTCACCTGTGCGGGCGTCGGCTGCCACACCGAAGGGCCGTTCGACGATCCCCCGCGGACCCGCGAGGTCTGCCTGGTCTGCCACCAGGATCTCGTCGACCACCGTCCGGAAGGCGACTGCGCCGAGTGCCACGCGCTGACCGACCCGGGCGCGCCGTGGTGAGCGCGGGCCGCCCGGGAGGCGCGAGCCGCCAGGCGCTCTTCGGCGGGCCGGGCTCGGGCGCGCGCCTCCTCCCGTTCGTGGCGGCGCTCGCCTCGGCGCTCGGTCCCACGGCGCTCGGCGCCCAGGAGCTCGGCTTCCGCGGCTGGGCCGGCAGCAACGTGCAGGCCGTGCGCATGCGGCCGCTGGAAGCCGATCCCGACGGGTGCGTTTCCGGAGTGCAGTGCTACACGCCGATCGGGAAGCGCACCGCGTTCGCCGCCACGCAGGACGTGAGCTTCACCGCCTGGGGGTTCGGCGTGACGGGGTTGTCGGCGACCGTCCATCTGCGCGGCCGGGCCGGGCTCGGCGCGGACTTCGCCTGGCCGCGTGCCGACGATCCCTTCGACGCGCTGCTCGGGTACGCGCAGCTCGTCCGTGGCGGCTGGACGGTCCGGCTGGGTCGGCAGGAGGTGCGCTCCGGGCTCGGCTTCTCGTCGTTCGACGGAGGGAGCGCGGAGGTGCGGCTGGGTCCGGCGGAGATCGAGGGCTACGCGGGACGAAGCCTGGCGAGGGGGCTGCGGGATCCGGCGAACGAAGCGCTGGCCGGGCTCGAGGACTTCGTGCCGGACGAGAGCGTCTGGCTCTTCGGCGGTGCCCTGCGCGGGCGGGCGCGCTCGGGATCGATGACGCTTCGATACCAGCGGGAGCTCCTGGCGGATCGGTCGGGGCTGGCGTCCGAGCGGGCGTCGCTCGACGGTCGGACCACGATCTCGGGTGGCGGCCTCAGCGGGCGCGCGGACTGGCACTTCGGGCTCGGTCGCCCGGGCATGGCGCACCTGACGGCGTCTACTTCGGTGGGCGCGCGCTGGCTGCTGTCGGCGACCGCGCGCCGCTACGTGCCGTACTTCTCGCTCTCGACGATCTGGGGCTTCTTCGAGCCGGTGGCGTATCACGAGGCCCGGCTGCGCGTGTCGTGGTCGGCGACGTCGAATCTGGGGCTGTGGGCGGCGGGGGGGTGGAGGAAGTACGGAGACACCCGCACCGTCGTGGTGCTCAGCTCCATCGAAGACACCGGCTGGCGGGGCGAGGCGGGCGTGGTCTGGACGCCGGCTCCGGCGTGGACCGTCGACGGCGGCTGGGGGCTCGAGTGGGGCCCCGGCGGCTTCCTGCACTCGGCGGACGCGTCGGTGCGCTGGACGTTCACCGAGAGATTCTCGGCGTCGGTGGCCGGCACCTCGTTCCAGCAGATCGAGCAGTACCGTCTGGGGGACGGCCGCGCGTGGGGCGGCAATCTCGGCTTCGACGCGGAGCTGACGGAGCGCTTCACCTTCCGGGCGGGCGGATCGGTGATCCGTCACACCACGAGCAACGACGGAATCGAGACCCCCTGGAACCAGATGCGGGCCTGGTCTTCGCTGCGGGTCACCCTCGGGTGGGACCCGGGGCGTGCCAGGCGGCGGCGGAGGTGATCGGATGACCGCGCGCGCGTCGGGATCCGGTGCCCGCACGGGGGGACCCTTGAACCCGGCCGGCCCGGTCCGGGCCGGCGCGGTGGCGGGCGCGGCCGTGCTGCTGCTCGTCTCCGCGGGGCTGCTCGCGGCTCGCCAGGAGGCGACCTTCCCGCACGAGGACCACCAGGGGCTCTTCCCCGTGTGCACCGGGTGTCACCAGATGCAGGGCGCGGACCCGACCGCGTTCTATCCGCAGCCGGCTCAGTGCGTCGGCTGTCACGACGGCGTCGCGGAGGAGCGCGTCGCCTGGACGGCGCCGACGCGGGGGCCGAGCAACGTCGTCTTCGACCATGGTGCGCACGCGGCGGAGCTGCAGGCCGCCGGAGATCCGGCCGCCACCTGCGAGTCGTGTCACTCGGCGGCCGACGGCGAGCGCATGAGCGTGGACGGCACCGAGCGACTCGACGGCTGCTTCGCGTGCCACGCGCACGAGCGCGACGAGCACTACGCGCAGGTCCCGGCGGGGAGCCCGCCGGAGGCGGACGACTGCGCCTCGTGTCACGTGCCGCTGGCCGAGTCGGCGTTCGGGCTCGAGCGGCTGAACGGCCTCCCCGTTCCGGCCGATCACGAGGGCACCGACTTCCTCGCGGCCGTGCACGGCCTCTCCGCCGACGCCGACGTCGGGCGCTGCGCCACCTGCCACACCGCGGACCGGTGCGCGGCGTGCCACGTCGACGCGGACCGGCCGCAGATCGCCGCCGTGCCCGCCGCCCCGCCGGGCATGCCGATCCCCGAGTGGACGGCGAGCTACCCGGAGCCCGAGAGCCACGGGCAGCCGTCGTGGGAGTCGATCCACGCACCCGGACCGTCGGGCGCCACCGAGTGCTCGACGTGCCACACGCGGGACGACTGCCTTTCGTGCCACCTGCCCCCCGCGCCGGAGGTCGTCGACGCCCACCCGTCGCGTGCGGAGTCGGCGGCTCCCGGGGTCGTCCTCGACGTCGAGACGCCGCCCTCGCACGCGTCCGCCTTCTTCATGGGGGCGCACGGCAACCTCGCCGCGGCCGAGCCGGGCACCTGCGCCACCTGCCACACGGAGTCGTACTGCGCGTCGTGCCACGACGGCCCCGCGGACGGCGGCTACCATCCGACGAGCTTCTCGTGGCGCCACGCCGCCGAGGCGTGGGGACAGGAGCAGGAGTGCGCCACCTGCCACAGCACGGCGGCCTTCTGCCGGGAGTGCCACGAGGAAAGCGGGCTGGGGAGCTCGGGCCGCCTCGGGGCCGGATACCACGACGCCGAGCCGGTCTGGCTGCTGCGTCACGGCGGACCCGCGCGGCAGAACCTGGAGAGCTGCGCCTCCTGTCACGCCCAGCGGGACTGCGTCCAGTGCCACGGCGTGCTGGGGGCGTTCTCGGTCAGCCCGCACACCCCCGACTTCGATGCCGCGGCCGCGTGGGCGCGGAGCCCGCGCACGTGCATCGCCTGTCACACCTCCAACCCCCTCGGCGGAGGAGGCCCATGAGCCGCATGCGCGGGACCCGTCTCGGGCTGGCCATGACGTGCGCCGCGGCGATCGCCGTGGCGGGGTGCCGTCCGGACGACCAGCGGACGGACTCCGTGGACCCGGGCGCGGGCATACAGGACCGGGCCCGATGGTCGGAAGCCATGCGCGAGCACATCGACGCCGGAAACGCCGCGGTCAGGGCGGACTCGTTCGCCGTGGCCGCCGAGCACTTCCGGGCCGCCACCGAGCTCGAGCCCGACGTTGCGGCCGGCTGGTTCGGGCTGTATCTGGCCGAGCAGGGGCTCGGCGACGTCGACGCCGCGGCGGAGGCGCTGGAACGGGCCCGTGCGATCGCGTCGGGGGCGAGCCTCATTCACGAGGAGGGACGGTGAGCCGGCGATTCCTCGTGGTGGTCCTGGCGCTCGGCGTCGCGCTCACCGCGTGCTCGAAGAAGGAGTTCGAGCCGCCCGACCGGGAGGCCCGCATCCAGGACGCCGAGACCCGTTTCTCGGCGCTGGTGTGGGACACGATCGCGTGGCAGAGCGAAGAGCAGCGCGCGCTGGCGGGCAACGAGGTCTTCGCGGCCAGGTGCCGCAACTGCCACGGCCCCCTGGGGCGGGGCGGCACCGAGTACGCGGCGAGCCGGGGTGTCGACGTTCCCTCTCTCGTGGAGCCGGAGTGGCGGATGGCCGGCAGACCGGACTCGGTCCGCCACCGCGTCTTCGTCGGACACGTGGCGGGCATGCCCACATGGGGCGTCGCGGGGATCACCCAACGCGACATCGACGCGGTCTCCTTCTACCTGCTCGAGTCGCTGCGTCCGGAGGTGCTGGGCGGAGGGCCGTAGGGGGCGGAGGGCGGGGGGCCGGTCGCGGGGGGAGTCCCCACCCGCGCCGGAGGGGGATTCCGGGCAGCGGGCCGGCCGGGGCCGGTTCGAGATTCCGACGGTGACCCCAGCTCCCCTGCGGAGGATCCGGCCATGTCTCCCGAAGCCTTCGGCGCCGAAATCGTACAGCGGGACCACTTCCGCTTCGACGTGACCTTCGACGACGAGGCGTGGGCGCCGATCGTGGTCGACGAACCCGAGCCCCTGGGCACCGCGGCGGGTCCCAACGCGTCCCGGCTGCTGGCGGCGGCGGTGGGCAACTGCCTGGGCGCGAGCCTCCTGCTGTGCCTGGAGAAGGCGCGTGTCGGCCTCACGGGACTGCGGGCCCACGTCGAGGGCGCGCTCGAGCGGAACGAGCGGGGACGCCTGCGCATCGCCGGGATCCGGGTGGTGCTGAGCCCCACGCTCGACGCGGAGCCGACGAGCCGCTACGCACGCTGCCTCGACCTCTTCGAGGACTTCTGCATCGTCACGCAGAGCGTCCGGGAGGGGATCGACGTGGAGGTGACGGTGGAGCCGAGCCTGGCGGTGTCCGTGGCAGGTTGACCCCGACCGGGCCAGGGGTAGCTTTCAGGGCTCCGCACGGCATCGCCGACCGCGGAGAACGCCTCGCTAGCTCAACTGGCAGAGCAACTGACTCTTAATCAGTAGGTTCGGGGTTCGAGTCCCTGGCGGGGCACTGAAAGCAGGGAGACAGGTTACGGCCTCTCGGAGATGGCTCCGGGGGGCCGTTCTCGTTCCATCCCGTGCCGTTCCCCGGATACGGGTCGGGAGAAGACCGTTTGCACGGGTCGGCCGATACGCGCCATCATCGCCGCGCCTCCCGAACTTCCGTGCAACCGAGCGAACCCCGAGCGGCCCGTTGACCGAACCGCCCCGCACGTGCGGCTCCTGCTCCGCCTGCTGCAGCGTGCTCGGCGTGCCGGAGCTCGAGAAGCGCGTCGGCGAACCGTGTGCGCACGTCTGCAGCTCGGGCTGCGGGATCTACGCGGACCGACCGGGCTCCTGTCGGACGTTCGAGTGCCAGTGGCTGCGCGGTCTCCTGGAGGTCGACGGCTCCGTCGACCCGGCGCTGCGGCCGGACGCGTGCGGCGTGATCTTCGACTACCAGCCGCGGACGCCGAGAGGGGATGTGTACGTGGCGTGGGAGGTGGTGCCCGGCGCGGCGTCCTCGGAACCGGCGAAGCGGATCCTCGAGGGCCTGGAAGAGCGCTTCCCGGTCATCGTCATGCGTGCGCGGGCGTCCGGCGGGACCTCCGGTCTGGATCATCCGTTCGCCGACGGGTAGCCTGGAGAACCATGCCGACCGAACCCGTCCTGGACGTCTACACCGACTTCGTCTGACCCTGGTGCTATCTGAGCGCCGGGCGCGTTCGCAGGCTGGAGTCCGAGCACGGCATCGACGTCCGGTACACGTACTTCCCGCTCCATCCCGAGACGCCGGAGGCGGGGCGTTCGCTCGCCGACCTCTTCGCGGGTCGTGAGGCGATGTACACCGACATGGCCCGCCGGCTGCGGGAGCTCATGGCTGCCGAGGGGCTGCCCTACGGTGAGCGGACCCACACGTACAACAGCCGACTCGCCCAGGAGCTGGCGGTCGCTGCGGACGAGGCCGGCCGGACCGACGCCTTCCACAACGCGGCCTTCCGGGCCTACTTCGTGGAAGGGCGGAATATCGGCCGCCCGGAGGTGCTCCGCGGCGTCGCCATGCACGCCGGGCTCGACTCCGCGACGGTCGCCCGGGTCGTGCGGGACCGCTGCAACCGCGCCGTCGTCGACGGTCACTGGAGACGCGCGCTGGCGGCCGGGGTCACCGGGGTGCCGACGTTCGCCTTCGGTGGCTACCGAGTCGTCGGAGCACAACCGTACGAGGTGCTCGAGCGGCTGATCGAGCGGGCGGGCTCGACGGGCCGGTCGGACACCCGGTCGGAGTGAGCGGGACGTGCCGCCGGAGGCCTTCGGGGATGCTCCCGCCTATCGTCCGGTGCCCGGAGGGCGCAGCTCGTTCCACCGCTCGATGAAGGCGACGGCGGCGTCGATCATCTCCTCGGTCTCCCGGCGGCCCCGCTCGGCCGACGACTCCGCGGGATCCCGGACGCCCCAGACGCCCGTCGTACTCATCTCGGCGGCCGACGTCCCCTTGCCCGTCGACGCGTCCTTCAGCCCTTCGGCGAGGAAGACGGCGAGCGCGGTGGGGTCACCGTCCACGACGTCGGGCAGCATCGCTTCCATGTGCGGGGGAAGCGTGAGCCGGGCGGGGACGGCGGCCTCCAGGTCGACCAGCTCGGGGATCAGGTAGAGGGAGCTCGAGGTCTCTCCCGTTCCCCCGTGACGGTCGAAGACCGGCGGAGCCGGCGCCGGATCGGGGGCTGTCTCCGCCGGACGGAAGGGTCCGAGCACCGAGCCGAGATCCACCGCGATGCCCTCGGTCTCCTGGTTGATCCGGTCGACGATGAACCGCGTCGTCGCCGCGTTGCCGCCGTGCGCGTTCAGGACGAGGAAGCGCTTGAACCCGTGGCGCATGAGGCTCTTCGCCGACTCCACGTACACTTCCTGGATCAGCGTCGACGGGAGCGTGATCGTGCCCTCGAAGCCCATGTGGTACGGGGACTGACCGGGAAGGAGGATCGGAGCCACGAGCACCTCGGCTCGCTGCGCGATCCGCTTGGCGCGCTCCACGCCGTTCAGGTAGTCCGTCCCGATGGGGAGGTGGAGCCCGTGCTGCTCGAGGGACGCGACCGGGATGATGACCATGTCCGACCGCGTCAGCAGATCCCGGACCTCGGGAACGGTCATGTGCGGCAGGTAGTTCCGGACCTTCTGGACGCTCGGGACCGGGCTTTCCTGAGCCGCCGAGGTCGCCCCCGTCGCGAGCAGGGCCACGAGGGCGCAAGCGAGTCTCCTCATCACGAAGGACCTCCCATGTGTGCGTCGATCGTCGATCCCCATCCTGGTTCCCCGCCGGGCTGCGGGACAGGTGCAGCGTCGGGATCGACGCTCCGGGGACGCGCCCGTCCCCCCGGGCTGCGTCCACCGGTGGACCCGGACGGCCCTTCCCGGGAGATTCGGTGCACTCCCGGACCAGTCGAGAACCACGATGCCCGACGATCTGCGCCGCTACCTGGCCCACGAGAGGCTGCTCGACGGGCGGCCGGTGGTCATCCGCGCGATCCGCGAGGACGACAAGGAAGCGCTGGCCCAGGGATTCCGTAGGCTGAGCGCGCGGAGCGTGTACCAGCGATTCTTCGCCCCCAAGCAGAGCCTGTCCGACGCCGAGCTCGAGTACCTCACGGAGCTCGACTTCGAACGGCACGTCGCGCTCCTCGCCGTGGTCGGGACGGACGGCGCCGACCGCGCGGTGGGCGTCGGCCGCTTCGTCGTCGACCCGGGAGGTAGTTCGGCGGAGGTGGCGCTGACGGTCGACGACGAGCACCAGGGACTCGGGATCGGGACGCTGCTGCTGTCCCATCTGGCGGTGATCGGCCGGCGACTGCAGTTGTCCGACTTCCATGCCGTGGTGCTCGGCACCAACCAGCAGATGCTCGACGTCTTCGCCCGCTGTGGCCTTCCGATGAAGCGCACGATCTCGAGGGGCGAAGCGTCCGTGCGGCTCTCGCTCGAGGGGTAGCCGGGCAACCCCTTGCGTGCCTAGGGGATCATACCCGACGATCCCTTCGATGGTGGACGCACGCACGAGGAGCGGGCCGATGAGCACGACACGAGTGACGATCTCGCGGACCTGGACCTTCGCGGTGGCGCTGGCTTTGTCCGGCGCGGGGGCGACGCAGCTCGCCGGACAGGGCCCGTCCCCCGCGGTGCGCGAGGCCGTCGGTGCGCTCATGGCCACGCTCGAGGCGGGTGACGAGGAGAGCGCGCGCCGCTTCGTCGAGGCGCGGCTCACGCCGGAGTACCGGGAGCGCCTCGGCGGCGGCGCGGTCGGGCACATCCGCGCGCTTCAGGAAGCGACGCGCCTCGCCCACCGCGACGTGGGGCTGGACCGCATGCCGGACGGCTCGATGCGACTCGTGATGTCGGGCTCCGAGCGGGTCGCGTTGCGGCTGAGGCTGGACCCCGAGACCGGACGCTTCGGACTCCTCGAGCTGGCGGGAGACGAGGCCGGCGGCGACGGGCGGGCGCAGGCGGTCGACGACCACCTCATGGCGCTGGAACAGCTGTTGCCGACCGCGGAGGCGGCGGCGGAGTTCCGCAGAGAGCGGCTGGCCCCGGCGCTCCGCGAGCAGCCGGACGTCTTCGACCCCCTGCTGCGGGCGGTCGCCCGCGCGAGCCAGGCGGCGAGCGGCGTCATGCTCGACGCCGAGGGTCCGTGGGAGGTGCTCCGGCTGCGAGGCGGCGGCCCCGAAGTCACCGTGCGGGTGCGGGTGGGCGACGAGCCCCCCTTCCTGATCGAGGAGCTCTCGGTCGACTCGACGGGCGGGCCCGCCGCGCCTCCCGCGCGACCGGTCGCGTGGGAGGAGCTGGACGAGTTCCTGGAAGCGCAGACGGAGTGGGGCTTCTCGGGTACGGTCCTCGCCGTGCGCGAGGGGGAGGTGGTCCATCACGCGTCGTACGGGCTCGCCGACCGGGACGCCGGCCGCCCGATCGATCCCGAGACCGTCTTCGACATCGGGTCGCAGCCGATCGACTTCACGCGCGCCGCCATCTGGCTGCTCGTGCAGCGGGGCGTCGTCTCGATGGACGACCCGATCACGCGCTTCTACCCGGACGCGCCCGCCGACAAGCGCTCGATCACGATCGGCCACCTCATGAGGCACGAGTCGGGGCTGCCGAACTTCCACCACACAGCCGAGGACGCCGACTGGGACCTGACGTGGATCGACCGCGAGACGGCGGAGCGGCGCATCCTGGGGCGAAACCTCCTCTTCGAGCCGGGCACCGACCGCTCGCCGTCCCACTCGGCCTTCGGACTCCTGGCCGCCATCGTGGAGCGGGTGTCGGGCCGCTCGTACGAGGACTTCCTGCGCTCGGAGTTCTTCGAGCCGCTCGGGATGCACCGCACCGGACCGTACGGAGACGCGCTGGGCCTGCCCGAGACGGACTTCGCGCTGGGGTACGGCGGCCAGGGGGTGGGGGAGCCGAACATCCCGCCGCGGTGGGGGCCGACGTCGTGGCTCATCAAGGGCAGCGGAGGCATGGTCTCCACGCCCTCCGACCTCCACCGGTTCTTCGAGGGCATGCTCGACGGTGAGATCCTGCAAGGCGACGCCCGCGAGGGATATCTCGCTCGCGCGTCGTCGACGGGCGCCACGGATCGAGGGTTCCTGTTCGTGCACGCGTGGGCCGGAGGGCCTTCGCGCTCGATGATCTTTCTGTCGCAGAACGTCACCCCCGACCGACCCGAAGCCGTCGAGCTCCGGCGTCGGCTCGCGGCGACCGTCGGGGCCCGCCTCGGCGGAGGATAGCGGCGCGCCGGCCCCCGCGGGGACCACGCGTGCCCCGGCCCGTGTAGCAGAGCGCGCTGGTTCACTCTCTACGCGCAGGTGGCACCATGGTGGGACTGCCGGGACTCCGGGCAGCGACCGGAGTCTCTCTACTGCTGGCCCTGGCCGCGTGCGGTGGCACGCGCGTCGACCGGATCGATCCCGGGACGACGACCGATCTCTCGGGCTTCTGGAACGACACCGATTCGAGGCTGGTGGCCGAGGAGATGATCTCCGACGCCCTCGGCACGCCCTGGCGACGGCAGTTCATGCAGCGCAACAGCGGGGAGATCCCCGTCGTGATCTTCGGGACGGTCCGCAACCTGACCACCGAGCACATCGCGGTGAACACCTTCCTCCGTGACATCGAGCGCGCCTTCGTGAATTCCGGGGACGTGCAGGTGGTGGCGGATCGGAACGAGCGTGGAGAGATCCGCGCCGAGCGCGCGGACCAGCAGACCAACTCCACCCCGGAGTCGCGGGCGCGCATGCGAAGCGAGCTCGGTGCCGACTACATCCTGGCCGGAGAGATCACCTCGATCGAGGACGTGGAGGGCGGCCGTGAGGTCGTGCTCTACCAGGTCGACCTGAACCTGACGGACCTCGAGTCGAACGTTCGCGTGTGGGTCGGGCAGAAGAAGCTGAAGAAGTTCATCCAGCGGCGTCGCCGGGACTAGCCGGGGGCGTGAGCAGGACGCTCGGGGGGGCCTTCGGCGTGCGCCGAAGGCGCCTCCTGCTCGGCGTGTGCGCGCTCCTGGCCGGGGCCTGCGCGAAGCACGTCGAGCTTCCGCCGACGTCGCCGTTCTACGGGTCGACGCTGCCTCCGTACGACGGCCTCGTCCGCCATACGATGCTCGCGCCGACGGAGGACGGGATCGACGCCGTTCGCGACGCGTCGCCCAAGGACGACGTGGTGCGGCTGCTCAACGAGGGGCTCCTCCTCCACCGCGCGGGTCGCTACCGGGAGAGCAACCAGGCGCTGCAGCGCGCGGCGGCGATCGCCACCGACCGCTATACCCGGAGCCTTGCTCAGGAAGTGGCGTCGCTGATCGTCAGCGACAACGTGCTCGACTATCAGGCGTCCGCCCTCGAGCGCTCGATGGTCCACTACTACGGGATGCTCAACTACCTCGCGCTCGGCGACAGCGAGAGCGCGCTGGTCGCGGCGCGTCGGGCCAACGCGCCGGCCCGCCGGTACAGCACGGACTCCCCGGTCCGC
>CALJLC010000055.1 GCA_937982605.1 uncultured Gemmatimonadales bacterium
GGTGTCGGGGAAGGCGCGCTCCCAGCGCCTCGAGAGCAGGCCCTCGGTGAACAGCTCGAACGCGCCGGCCGCGTGGCGGGCCGTCCAGTCGAGCGCGAGCGGCCGCCGAGCGTACGTGCCCGCCCGGTCGTTCTTGTCGGCCCAGACGATGTCGTCGAAGCGGAGCGCCGCGCGCAGGTATCGCTCGCGCCCCCGATCGGCCACGACGAGCCCGAAGGCCATGTCCATGAACTCCTTGTCGCCGGTCGGCTGGATGAGCGCCTGAAGGCCGACGGGCCCGATCAGCGCCATCTCGAAGCCCGCCATCTGGCGGACCTCGCTGACCTCGACGTGCATCGCCTCGAGCCAGTCCATCCGGTAGACGAAGCGGAAGCGCGTGTCCCCGAGGGGCTCGTTCACGCTCACGACGGCGTCGGTCAGGAAGTCGCGGCTCGTGATGCTGCCCACCGTGATCCGGACCCCACTGCCTCGGAGGAGGTTCTCCTCCCAGTCCCGCTCCCAGTACGGGCTCAGCGCGTAGTTGACGAAGGCGTGGAGGTGCACCAGCCGGGACGGGTACTGGCCGTCGAACGGCCACTCGGGCGTCTGGGCTCCGGTGTCCACCGGTCCCGCCACACCGAGAAGGAGCGCGGCCACCGACAGGACGCGGCGAGGCGAGGGAGGCGCGCTCAGTTCACGGAGAAGACGAGCGTGTCCACGGCGGTGCCCGCGCCCGACACCGCGGCGCCGACGACGCGAAACGCACCCGGGGCCTCGAAGACGTGCACCAGCCAGCCACCCGCGGCGACGGGGCCGCGGTACCAGAGCGTGTCTCGGGGCTGGCCGTTCGGAGGCAGCTCGTCGGGGGCCTCGAATCCGCCCGAGAACCTCACCGTGTCGGCCGCACCGTCTCCATAGTCCAGGCGCAGCGACGATAGCCCCGTGCCCGTCGCCTCGTACTCGATCCGGACCGTGTCCCCGACCGCGACGAGCGAGGCGGACGCGGAGAGCGTCAACGAGGCCTCGCGCGTTCCGGTGATGCTGTCGTCGAGACACGCGGCGGCGCCGACGGCGAGCAGCGCGACCGTCGAGGCCAGTCGGAGCGTCCGCCCCACGTGCCCTGCCGCGGCCGGGGACGGCCGCGGCGAACCCGCAGTCGGACCGGGGTTCTTCGTCCTCATCGTGAGCCGAAAGTGGGGCCACCCGGCTCGGGTGGGCAATGCCGGGGCCGGGACTCGAACCCGGAAGCCCTCTCGGGCGGGGGATTTTAAGTCCCCTGTGGTTACCGATTTCACCACCCCGGCGGAGACGGGGACCAAGATGCCGGAGTGGGCGTCCGGTGGCGAGCGGGCCCGACTTCACCGCTCCACTGCCCCCGAAGCTCCACTCAGATTATATTGGCTATAGTCACTTCAGCTAGAGCCGATATGAACCCCTCCGAGTCGGTGGCCCGCCACCTCCCGCTCAAGCCCGTCTTCTTCTCCATTCTGCTCGTGCTGGCCGACGGCGCCAGTCACGGCTACGGCATCCTCAAGGCCATCGAGGCGCGCACCGAGGGCGCGATCCGGCTGGAGCCGGGAAACCTGTACCGGTACGTGAAGAAGCTCCTCGACCTCGGCCTGATCGCGGAGGCGGACGACGTGCGGGATCCGTCCGGGGACGAGCGCCGCCGGTACTACGCGCTGACGCAGCTGGGCCGGGACGTCGTCCGCGCCGAGGCGATCCGCATGCGCGGCCTCGTCCGGGCGGCGGAGGATCGCTCGATCATCGCGCCGGGCGAGGCGTCTACGTGACCGATGACGTGGGGCGCCGCCGCGCCGTCGCGATCTATCGCGCCCTCTGGCGACTGTACCCGTCCGAATTCCGGCGCCGTTTCGAGGCCGCCGCGGTCGACGTCTTCGAGGAGCGGTACCGCGAGGAGCGGGCGCGGGCCGGCCGGCCGGCCGTCGTCGGCTTCCTCCTCCGTTCCTGCCTGAACGTCCTCGTGCACGGCATCGGCGAGCGGCTCTCGGAGGCTCGCGCGGCGATGCGGCTGCGCGAGAGCGCGGCAGATCTGAAGCACGCCCTGCGCTCGACGCGACGGTCGGCGCGGCAGCACGTCGCGGCCGGGCTGTGCGTGGCGCTCGGGGTCTCGGTGGCCAGCGCGATCCTCACGCTCGTGGCCAGCACGCTCTTCCGGCCTCTGCCCTTCCCCGAAGCCGAGCGCCTCGTCCGCGTCTGGAGCGTGGAGGAGAACGTCGAGCTGCAGGGGCGCGGACAGCTCTCCTTCGCGGACGTCTCGGAGCTGTCCCGGTCGATGAACACGCTCGACCCTCTCGCGGTCACGGGCCGTGCGCGCGTGATGTTCCTGGGGGCCGACGGCGCCCGCCGGGTCGAGGGCGAGGCGATCGGGCCGGGCTACCTGGAGCTCCTCGGCGTCGAACCCTTCCTCGGGCGTCGATTCGCCCCGGAGGAGTACCTGCCGTCGAGCCCGCCGACGATGCTGCTGTCGTTCGGTACGTGGGTGCGCGACTTCGGTGCCGACCCGGGGATCGTCGGCGGCACCGTGCGCACGGCGCGCGGCACGTTCACCGTCGTCGGCGTGCTGCCCCAGGACTTCGTGGGGACGATCGAAGCCGACATCCCCGATCTCGAGTTCTGGATCCCGCTCGAGCACTACCTCACCGACGCGCTGAGGAACGACCGCTCGATCGAGTTCATCTGGACCGTCGGAAGGCTCCTGCCCGGCGCGACGCTCGAGCAGGCGCGCAGCGAGGCCTCCGCCACGGGCGACCGCCTGGTGGCCGAAGGACGGCTCGAGCGCGACTCGGGCTACTGGGTCGAGCGCTTCGGCGAGAACTGGCGTTCGGATCTGCGGGGGCGGAACTACCTCCTCCTGGCGGCGGCGGGCCTGCTCCTCCTCGTCGCCGCCGCGAACGTGGCGGGACTGCTGGTGGCGCGGGCCATGACCCGACAGCGGGAGCTGGCGGTGCGCGCCGCGATGGGCGCGGGCTGGGAGCGCCTCGTCCGGCAGACGCTCTTCGAGACGCTGACCGTCACCGCCGTCGGCGGCGTCGTGGGGGTGGCCGTCGCCCCCTGGCTGCTCGGGTCGTTCATGCGGCTCGCGCCGGAACAGCTCCCGACCTACCTCACGCTCTCGCCCGACGCCCGGTCGCTGGGGCTGTCATTCGCCGTGATCGCCCTCACGGCGCTGGTGGCCGGGGTGACCCCCGCGGCCCTGAGCGCACGCGTGGCCCCGGCGAGCGTGCTCGGCTCGGGCGGGCGCACCTCGACGCAAGGGCGCTCGGCCCGGCGGGCGAGCCGCTGGCTCGTCGTCGGCGAGGTCGCGCTCACCACGGTCCTCGTCTCCGGCGCCGCCCTCCTCGTCCAGTCGTATCGCGCGATGGGCTCGGTCGACGTCGGCTTCCGCTCCGAGGGTATCCTGAAGCTGGCCGTCTTCGTCGACTCAGAGGACGTGCCGGAGACGGGCTCCCTTCCCGCCTTCTACGACGAGCTGCGAACCAGCCTCGCCGAGCTGCCCGGCGTCGAGGCCGTCGGCCTCGGCTCGCCCACGGTGCCCCCCGCGTTCTCGGCCGAGGCTCGCGCCCGCTTCGAGGGCATGCCCGATCCCCAGCGCGAGAGCGGCATCCTCTCCTACCTGCACCTCGTCGACGACGGCTTCTTCGACGTCCTCGACATTCCCGTGCTCGCGGGTCGCGGCATCGACCGGACGGACGACCCGGAGAGCCGCCGGGTCGCCGTCATCAGTGCCTCGCTCGCCGAAGCGATGGGCGGTGCCGAGGCATCGGTGGGCCGCACGCTCGAGCTCGACGGGTTCGGTCACGAAGTCGTCGGCGTCGTGGAAGACGTGCTGTACCTGGGTGCCGCGGTGCGACGCCCGAGGGACATCGACGTCTACGTCTCCCTCGCGCAGGAGCCCTCGCGGGTCGTCTCGATCGCGCTTCGCACGACGGGTGACCCGTCGGCGGTCGTCGCTCCGGCCCGCTCGGCGATCGCCCGCCTCACCCCGCGCTCTCCGCTCGACTGGATCGCCCCGATCGACCTCGACCTGACGAGGGGCTTCGAGGGACCGCGCTTCTACGCCGCCCTGCTCCTCGCCTTCGGTGGCAGCGCGCTCCTGCTCACGGCGGCGGGGGTCTTCGCGGTTCTCGCCCACAAGGTGGCGGGCGAGCGGGTCGAGATGGGGATCCGGCGCGCCTTCGGCGCGCGCCGGGTGCACCTGCTCGGGTCCGTGGTCCGCAGCGGCGCGACCCTCTGCGGGAGCGGCGTCGTCGCGGGCGCGGCGCTCTTCGCGGCGCTCGGCGGCGGGTTGAGCCGCGCGGTGCCCGGCCTGACGCGCATCGACCCCGTGAGCGTGGCCATCGCGGCTGCCGTGATCCTCCTGACCGGCACGGTGGCGAGCCTCGCGCCCGCGCTTCGGGCCACCCGCTCTCAGCCGGTGGACGCGATGCGGGAAGGCTGACTCAGCCGCCCCGCGCCCACTCCTCCGGCCGCACCACCCCCTCGACGCGGTAGCCCTCCCCCTCGGGACGCACCACGACGCAGTCCCCCTCGCGCACGTCGCGGCCGAGGCCGTCCAGGACCGACCGCATCGTGCCGATGTGCGAGACGATGAGCCGGTTCCCCTCGCTCGGCGGCTCGGCGAGGACGCGCCGCCGGGCCGCCCTCGGCGCGCCGCCGTAGTCGCCGCCGTTGGTGTGCCAGATCGGATCGACGCGGGGCGCCCGGTCGAACATGAGCTCCGCGGTCCGGCGCGCGCGGTTCATCGGGCTCGCGACGACTTCCTCGATCCGTACTCCGGCCGCCTGCAACGCCCCGCCGATCCGGCGACTCTGGCGCTCGCCCGCGCGGCTGAGCAGCCGCTGCGTCGTGGAGTCCGCGTAATCGACCGGCTCGCGCTCGCGGAACGACCCGGTCGCGGCGTGCCGGCACACGAGGGTCGTCCCTCCGGCCCGGGCGGCCCGGACCGCCGCGGGCGCGGAAGGAACCGCCGGCTCGACCCCGTTCCCCTCCTCCCCCAGCCGCTCCCAGTCGGCGGGGCCGAGCCGGCGCAGTACCCGGGGCTCCCGATCCGCGCCCCGCGGGGCCACCACGAGGCAGTCCCCTTCCTCGATCGAGCCTCGCGGCACTTCCGGCAGCGCGCGGTAGAGCGTGCCCTGGTGCGTCATGAGCACCCGGAGCGTCCCGTCCGCGGGCACCTCGCGCACGAGCGCGCCGAGCCGGCGTCGCTTGGCGTCGCCGCCTCCGAAGAGCGCCTCCTCGACCCGAGCGCGCCCGAAGGAGAGCTCCGCGCTCCGGTGCGTGCGCTGGTACGGGCTGGCCAGCACTTCGCCGATCGGGAGGTCGAGCGCCGCGAGCGCCCGGCCGAGGCGACGGGCCTGGGCTTCGCCTGCCGCGCTCAGCACCCGCTGCGTCGAAGGGTCGCCGAAGTCGACCCGGCGGGCATCTCCGCGCGACCGGTCGGTGATGGCGTGACGGCACGCGAGCACCAGACCGCCATTCCGCAGCGTGGCGAGCAGCGGAGCTTCCTGCACGGTCCCGGAGGCAGCCGGGCCCGGCTCCGAGTCGAGGCCGCTCACCGTGCTCCCGAGCAATGCGGAGATCAGGAGCGCCCCGAGCGCGCCTCCCACGACCTCCGCCCGGCGACCGACCGTGGCGGGCTCTCGCGATCGCTCCAACGTCCACAGCGCCAGGGGAGCGATGTAGGAACCCGCTCGCTCCACGAACTCCCACAGCGGGGCGCCGCTCACCGGGAAGAGCGCCTCCGTGCCGAGCTTCCACCCGAGCACCGCGAGCAGCACCGACGGGTGCAGGCGCAGCGCGACCGCGGCGGCGAGCCCGAGCTCGACGATGCCCAGGGCGGGAAGCGCTTCGGCCCCGAGCCCGAGCACGGCCAGGTGCCCCGCCAGCAGCGGCTTACCCGCCAGAGCCAGCCCGCCGTGGCCGACGAGCAGCGTGGCGGTCGTGACCCGCAGGACGGACATGACCCTCTCCCGCCGCGCCGGCTCGAGCCGCCCGATCCGGATCGGGCGGAGCCACGTCGCGTCGGGTCGGAAGGACACGCCCGCCAGGACGAGCAGCGCGATCGGCACACCGTAGTTTCCCGCCCGCTCGAGCGTCTCGAAGACGCTCTCGCCGGCGAGCGGACGGAGCAGCGCGGTCCACACCGCCCAGAACGCGGCGTAGAAGAGCGCGACCGGCCGGGGGCTGAGCAGCGCCACGATGCCGACCGCGATGTCGATCGAGCCCACGATCGGCATCAGGGTCCACGCCCAGCTCTCCGGGATCCGGGCCACCGCGAAGTACGGCAGCCACGCCTCCTTGCCGATCACGCCGAAGGCGCCGTGTCCCACGAAGCACCCGAACACCCCGATCCGGAGGAGCAGCTCCAGCGTTCGCTCCTCGCGGCCGGCGGTCGTCAGCGGCGTCCACATCCTCCTCATCGTCCCCTCCCCGTCTCGGTTCGACTGACTGCGATCGAACGTTGGCGGGGACCGGCACCGGGAGGGTGGACGGGTGGTGCGACCCTCGTGCCGGTCCCGTGCGGGAGGTGTGGACGAAGTGTGGACGGCCGGGCTACGCGACGCGCTACTCGGCCTCGAAGAGCTGGTCGAAGCGCTCACGCTGTCCGATGCTGCCCAGCACGACGAGCTCCATCCCTTCTTCCAGCCGGTAGCCGGAGTCGGGCGCGGCCACGACCTCGTCTCCGCGCGCCACGGCGATGAGGTTGAGGCCGGAGCGCGCGCCGATCTCGCACGCCGCGACGGTCCGACCCGTAAGGGAGTCCGGAACGGGGATGTAGAAGAGGTTCATCCCCTCCCCCAGGACCGTGCCCTCCCGCTGCCGGACGATGGCGAAGATCGCCTGCACCCCGAGTGACGCGTAGCTGAGCACGAAGTCGGCGCCGGCGCGCTGGATCGCTTCGACGTTCCGCTGATGCGTCACCCGGGTCAGGATGCGCGCGTCGGGGTTGAGGCGCCGGCAGTAGACGGTCAGGTAGACGTTCATGGCGTCGTCGTGCGTCGTGAGCAGCACCGACGGCGCCTCGGCGATACCGGCCTCGTCGAGCACCTGTCGGTCCGCCGCGTCGCCGATGAAGAGCCGGTCCGGGATCCCGGCGATCTTCGCCTCCAGCGCCCGGTTCTTCTCCACGACGTGCACCGGGACGCCCCGCTCCTTGAGCGACTGCGCGGCGGCCCGTCCCACCTTGCCGCCCCCGATGACGAGGACCGGGCTGGGGTTGGCGTCGTAGATGACGAGGACCTCGTCGAGCTCCTGCATCTGCTGCGCGGTGCCGACGACCACGGGCACCGAGAGCGGCGTGAGCACCCGGTCGGGGTCGGGGGCGTGCAGGCGCCCGCGCTCCCACACCGCGGCGATGCTCAGCCCCGTGAACTCCGGCAGGGAGGTCTCGCGGACGGTCTTGTTCTGGAGCGGCGTGTTGTGGACCGGGAACTCACCGAGCAGGAGCCCGTGGCAGCGCCCGATGCGGTTCACGTGGGTCGTCCCCGCCTTGGCCCGGTTGGCCAGGTGCTCGCCGAGCTGGGCCGGGAGCTGCAGCACGTGGTTGGCGCCGCTGAGCTCCAGGACGTCGACCGAGTCCTTCACGTCGGCCAGCGCCACGATCGGCACCGTCTCCGAGATCTCCCGGACGGTGAGGACGATGTTCGAGTTCACCGTGTCCGACGCGTTGGCCAGGACGAGTCGCGCGCGCTCGGCGCCGGCCTTCCGCAGGGTGTCCACCGAGTCGATCTCGCCGGTGACCACGGGCAGACCGGCGTCGTGCATGGCCATCGCCTTCTCGGCGTCCGGCTCGATGATGTACGCCGGGACGTCGACGAACTCGAGCCTCCGCACGAGACCGACCGCGATGGGGTCGTCGTTGCAGATGAGGACGTGACCCGAGACGTCGGACGGCACGCGGTGGAGACGCGCGACCCGGTTTCTCGCCCGCTCCTCGAGCCACGGCGCGTACACGAGCTGGATGAAGAGGAAGGGCAGGATGATGAGGAGCATCACGACGCCGCTCAGCAGCACGACCGAGCTGAAGAGCCGGCCGAGGTCGGAGTGGAAGGTGATGTCCCCGAAGCCGAGCGTGCTCATGACGGTGAGCGCCCAGTAGATCCCCGTGAACCAGCTGTGCTGCTGGCCCTCCCACGCCATGATCACGTGGAAGAGCCACGCGTAGACGAGGATCAGGCCGATCAGGAGGCCGAGATACCTGGCGAAGGGCGCGATCCGGCGACGCATCTTGCCGCCGCCCGCGGCCATGGCGGCGAGCTGGGAGCTGAACGTCTTCATTCGGCGGGTTCCATCGGCCGAATGTCCGAAAGCGCGGAGCGCGCGGCAACAAGTCCGTGCCGCTCAGCGCTCGAAGCGGTAGCCGACCTTCCACACGGTATGGATGTGCCGGGGCTCGGCCGGATCGGGCTCGAGCTTCTGCCGCAGCTCGGAGACGTGGGAGTCGACCGTTCGGGTGACGATGGCGGCCCGGTGCCCCCACACCTCGCGGAGCAGGTCCTGGCGGGAGACCACCGCACCCTCGTGCCGGACGAGCGCCAGGAGGAGGTCGAAGGCCCTCGGCGTGAGCGAGACCGGCTCGCCACCCCGCGTCACCTTCCGCGCCGCGGCGTCGACGTGGACGTCACCGAAGGCGATCGCGCCCACGGCGGGCTCGGCGCGCCCGCCGGCCGACTTCCGCAGCAGCGAACGCACGCGCTCGAGGAGCTCCAGCAGGCTGAAGGGCTTGGTCACGTACTGGTCCGCGTTCAGCTGGAAGCCCCGCACGCGGTCGACCTCCTCGCCGCGAGCGGTCAGGATGAGCACGGGCGGCCCGCCCCCGTCCGCCCGCAGCGCCCGCAGGAGCTGGAAGCCGTCCATCCCCGGCAGCATGATGTCGAGGACGAGCAGATCCGGGGCCGCCTCGCGCGCCACCCGGAGGCCCTCCTCCCCGTCGGACTCCCACAGCACCTCGTAGCCCTCGAGCTCGAGGTTGTGGCGGATCCCCGCGGCCAGCTCCTCGTTGTCCTCGACGAGCAGGATGCGCGGGCTCAAGCGACCCCCGTGCGCCGGCTCTCCTCTGCCCGCCCGAAGTCGCCGGCGGTGGCGGTGTAGACGGCCGGGATCTCGACCACGAAGCGCGCCCCTCCGCCCGGCGCGTCGACGACCCCGACGGAGCCCTCGTGGCTCTCGACGATCTGCCGGACGACCGCCAGGCCGATCCCGCTGCCCACGACGACGGTCCCGACGGACTGGTCACCCCTGCGGAACGGCTCGAAGATGCGCTCGCGCTCCTCGGCCGGCACTCCGGGCCCCTCGTCGTCGACCGTGACGCGGACGTGGCCGTCGACCCGGCGCGCGGCGACGCGGATCGTCTGGCCCGACGGGCCGTAGCGCACCGCGTTGTCCAGGAGGTTGAGCACCACCTGCCGCAGAGAATCCAGGTGCGCCTCGGCCACCAGCCCGTCGACGATGTCGACCTCGATGCGGACCTTCCGGGCCGGCAGGAGCGGCTCGAACGAGGCGATCGCCTCGCGCAGACCGCCCGAGAGGTCGACGACCTCCCGATCGAGCTCCAGAACGCCACGCTCGCTGCGTGAGAAGTGGAGGACGTTCTCGACCAGGTTGGCCAGCCGCAGCGTCTCCCGGTCGATGTTGTCCAGGGCCCACCCGCGCTGCTCCGGCGTGCGCGTGCGGCCGAGCTTGAGCGTCTCCGTGAAGAGCCGGACCTGGGCGAGCGGCGTGCGGAGCTCGTGCGAGACGCTCGCGACGAAATCCTGGCGCAGCCGCGCCAGCTCGTCTTCGCGTCGGATCTGGAGGATGGCGAGACACGCCAGCGCCCCGGCGAGCGAGACCACGAGCAGCAGCACGCCCGTGCGGTCCTTCGGGAGCCCCCCGATGATCAGCTCGCCCGCGATCTCCGGCATGACCGAGGCCCGGATCTCGCCCCCGCCGAAGATCTCCTCGCGCGGAACCGGGGCGGCGAAGGCCATCTCGCTGGGCGGGGCCGAGGAGTAGAGCAGGTCGTCCCCGGGCCCGTAGACCTGGACCGCCAGGACGTCGGCGTTGGAGCGGTCCCGGGTCAGCGTCGGCGGCAGCACGACCTCGTCGAGGAGCGCCGTGGCGTAGACCTCCGCCAGGCGGTCCGGCTCCACCTCGAAGCCGTAGACGACCGTGTCCCGCGTCGCCTCGAAGTCGCGGTCGAGGGTGGCCGGAGACTCCAGCAGCGTATAGGCCACGATGCCCCCCGACGGGACGTGGAGCAGCGCGAAGCGCCACTCCTCGCCGTACGCTTCGCGGGCGTGGGCGTGCACGGCCTCGACGATGGACGCCTGCTGCATCGAACCCGGCGAGGCGCCGGCCCACCGCGACTCGGAGACCGGCTCGCCGAGCCGGGTGAAGAAGCTGTACCCCCCCGCGAGCCGCGGGCCGCAGCCGCAGCCGTCGTCCTGCACGGAGAGGATGAGCCGCAGGCACGCGTCCGTGGCGTGTCCCCGCGCGAACTGGGTGTTGGCGTAGGCGACGCTCAGGTGCCCGTCGACCGCGCGGGTCAGGAGATCCCACGCGCTCCGCTGGTAGCTCCACGCCGCGTACTCCGAATAGTCCTGGAGCAGCGTCCGGGCCGTCTCGGAGTGCGAGCGTTGCGCCCGATACGCCTCGAGGGCGCCGAAGCCGGCCACGCCGAGGCTGAGCGCGAGGAAGGCGACCGGGAGCGCCCGGCGCCATCTCTCGGCAGCGCCCCGCGTCTTCGCGCCGCCCATCCGCCCCGTCGTCGACTTCCGTCCACCGACCATCCCCACCTCCTCGGCGCCTCTCGCCTCGCGCGACGGCTTCGCACGGCCCGGACGGGCCCCTCGCGCACACCGTCGTCGTACAAGATCCCCGGAGCCGACGGCCCGCGGCAAGCCGAAAGTGTGCGAGATGTGTGGACGAGCGTTGGGAGAAGCTTGAGCGGCGTCGGCCGGTGCGGGCGCTCGCGGCGCCCCCCGGCGCGACCTTATGGTGCCCGGGTGAATCCGGAGCGCTTCGCCCGCATCCGCCGCGCGCTCGAGCGGCGTCAGCCCGACCTCACACTCCTGATGGACGGAGTGCACAAGTCGCACAACTTCTCCGCGGTGCTGCGGAGCTGCGACGCGACCGGAGTGCTGGACGTCCACGTCGTCCCGCCGCGCTCGGGCGTCGCCGTGCACCACACCAGCTCGGCCGGCTCGAAGAAGTGGGTGCGCGTCCACCGGCACCGATCCGTCGGCGACGCCGTCACCCGCCTCGAGGAGGAGGGCTTCACCGTCGTCGCGGCGCACCCCGCTCCGGACTCGGTCGATTTCCGGACGATCGACTTCACCGTCCCGACGGCGATCATGCTGGGAGCCGAGCTCGACGGGATCTCCCCGGAGGGACTGAGCCGCGCCCACCGCCGGATGGTCATCCCCATGACCGGCATGGTCCACTCGCTCAACGTCTCGGTGGCCGCCGCCGTGATCCTCTTCGAGGCGATGCGCCAGCGCGAGGCGGCCGGCCTCTACGACGCGAGCCGACTCTCCCGCGAAGCATTCGACCGCACGCTCTTCGAGTGGGCGTATCCGACGATCGCCGCCGCCCGGCGCGCGGACGGTCGGCCGTACCCGGCGCTCACGCGGACCGGCGAGATCGTCCGGGACTGATCGAATTCGTCCATCCGGACGGATTCGCACGCTTTTTTCCCGACACCCCCTTGTCAGGCGGCACGTAATCGTCCATTATCTCTATCAAGAGCTTATTCACACCCGAAACGTCTGCCGAACGGTGTCCCCCAACCGTTCATCGAGCCGCCATGGAACGGATTCCCGACACGATCGCGCTGACGAGCACGGAGGCGGCCGCCCTGCTGGACGTCCATCCCTCCACGGTCAAGCGGTGGTGCAACGACGGAGAGCTCGACTCCGAGCTCACCCCGGGTGGGCATCGGCGCATCTCGATCGACGCCGCGATGGCCTTCGCCCGCGGTCGTGGCATCGGCACGATCCTGACTCCCTTCCACCCCTTCGAGCCGATGCCACAGATCGGAAGAGCACACGTCTGAACTCCAGTCACACTGATATATCTCGT
>CALJLC010000056.1 GCA_937982605.1 uncultured Gemmatimonadales bacterium
GGCCCGGAGCAACGCGGAGAACCAGCGGCGCACGCTCGAGGTGACGCAGGATCGCATGGGCGCGGGCCGTGGAACCGCGCTGGACACGGAGCTCGAGGAGCTCGTGGAGGGCGGGGTCCTGACCGCGATGCAGGCGATCGACGCGGCGACCCGGGTGGCGGCCCGCGCCATCGGCGTCGAGGATCGGCACGGCACGATCGCCCACGGGCGCCCGGTGTCGTTCGTGCATCTCGCGCGGAGTCCCCTCGAGGACATCAGAAACCTCCGCACCGTCCGAGCGGTGTGGAAGAACGGAGAGCGCTTCGACCGCAACGCCTACCGGCGTCCGCCGGTGGCGGACGAGACCGACGAGCCGGAGCCCGAGCCTTCCGGCGGGCCCGCTTCACCTCAGGCCGCGCTCGACGGCTGGGTGGAGGCGTGGCGGACATACGACCTCGACCGTCTGTCTTCCGTCATCCTCGCCGATCGGACGCTCACCTACTTCCCCAGTGACGAGCAGGGGCTGCTGGAAGGGTGGGATGACGTGCGCGGCTACTTCGAGCGGATCGGCTTCGTCCCCGGCGGCTTCCAGCCCGATCAGGAGCTCTGGCTCGAGGACCTCGTCGTGGCGGACTTCGAGGAGAGCGCCGTGGTGACCGCCACGTGGCGGATCGGCAACCGGGTCATGCGCGCCGACGCGGCCCGCGGGCCGCTCTCGCTGGTGGTGGTTCGGACGAGCGCCGGATACCGCATCGCCCATGTGAACATGGGGAACTACCCGGCGGGGGGATGATCCCGCGCGCGCACGACCCTGCCCCGGGGCGCGGCGGGCGCTCGCTCCTCCTCCCCCTGGCTGCCTGCCTGACGCTGGCCGGGTGCGTGGCCGCGGGCCCGTCGAGCGAGCAGCGGGCCCGGGAGGCCGAGCTCGTGATCCGGTCGCTCATGGCTGCGTGGGAGAGCGGCGACGCGGACCTCGTGGCGGACCTCTTCCGACCCGACGCCGTCTACGACGACTTCCCGAACCAGCACACGTACCAGGGCACGCAGGAGATCGTCGGCTACGTCATGGCCCTGCACGAGTGGGCCGACGACGTCTATTTCAACGTCGGCCAGGTGCACGTCACACAGAACGGCGCGGTGGCCGAGTGGGTCTTCTCGGCGGTGCAGGCGCGTCCCATCGGCACCGACGTCCCGGTGGCGACCGGCCTGGAGGTCGTCACCAACGGCGTCACCGTCGTGGAGCTCGACGGAGACCGCATCGTGCGCGCCGCGGACTACATGGACACCCGTCCGGTGATGCTGCAGCTCGGGGGCCGCCTCGAGATGCCCGGAGGCTCGGTGATCGAGCTGCCCGGCGGCCGCTGAGCCGTCACGCGGACGTCCCGGCGCTGCGGACCGCCCGACGCTGGCTGGTCCTGGGCGGCTCCGGTTCGGGCAAGTCGACGCTCTCCCGCAGGCTCGGCCAGCTCCTCGACCTCCCGGTCGTCCACCTGGACCGGCACTTCTGGAATCCCGGCTGGGTGGAGACGCCGAACCCGGAGTTCGACCGCAAGGTCACGGCGCTCGTCGCGCCGGAGCGCTGGGTGATCGACGGGAACTACTCGCGGACGCTCCACCTCCGACTTCCACGCGCCGAGGCGGTCGTGCTCCTCGACCGCAACCCCCTGCTCTGCCTCTGGCGCGTCCTCGGGCGCGCCCGCTCGTCCGATCCGAGACCGGACATCGCCGAGGATTGCCCCGAGCGCCTCCCCGACCGGGAGTTCGTCTGGTGGATGCTGACCTACCGCTGGCGATCGCGCCCGAAGGTGCTGCGCCGGGTGGCGGAGCACCCGGCCCTGCCGCTCGTCGTGCTCCGCTCCGGCCGCGAGGTCGAGCGCTTCCTGAGCGAGCTGGCCGGTCCCTGAGTCGTGCGAGCGCCGCGGGCGGGCGGGCGGCGGCTCGGCCGCCGGCACCGCCGGGACGGTCGCGCCGACTACATCTGGCGGTACGCCGGACCGCTTCCGCCCTCCCGGGGCGTCCAGCGCGGGCCGAGCACGTCGGTCGCCTTGCAGTCGACGCAGTTCGGCGCGTTGACCACCAGCTTCTCGCCGTCGCGCTCGTAGACGCCGGCCGGGCAGAGGTGGACGTACATCTCCGCCGCCTCGGGACTCACGTCCTCCCCGACGATGAGGTGCGTCGGGATGTCGTCGCGGGTCTGGTTCCCCGACTTGTAGACCGCGTCGACCTTCGAGAAGGTGAGCGTGCCGTCGGGTAGGAGAGGTGCCGGGGCCGCCCCGAGCCGCTTCGGGTCGGCCGCGTCCTCCTCGACCTCGATCCTGCCACCGGGAACGGCTCCGCCGGTGACGGTCATGAGCCCGGCCTTGATGCCGCCGGACACGAAGCCGCTCTTGAAGGCGAGGCGCATGTTCCGCCTGCGCTTGAGGTCCTTCATGATCACGCTGTCGTCGACCGCGCGCGTGTAGCCGGCCAGTCCGGCCTCGGAGGTGTCGTTCTTCTTGAGCGCCTCGAAGATCTGGCGGGCCGCGAGGATCCCCGAGTGCATGGCGTAGTGGATCCCCTTGAGGGACGAGACCTCGACGTATCCGGCCGCGTCGCCCACCACGATCAGCCCGTCGCCGTGGCGACGCTTCGCCACGGACCAGTAGCCGCCCTCGGGGATCGTCTTGGCGCCCCACTCCACCATCTCGCCGCCCTCGAGCATGCCCCGGAAGAGCGGGTGCAGCTTCATGCGCTGCAGCGTCTCGTGCACGTCGAAGCGCGCGTCGCCGTAGTCGAGTCCGACCACGAGGCCGAGCGCCACGAGGCTGTCCGACATCGGGTAGGCGAAGCTCCCTCCGAAGGCGTCGCCCGGCAGCGGCCATCCCATCGTGTGCACGATGCGGTCGAGCGGCCGCGGGACCTCCCAGAGCTCCTTCACGCCGAGCGCGTAGATCTGCGGGTTCTCGGAGGTGACACCCTGCCAGTCGTACCACGCCTGGGTGAGCGGCCCTCGCGATCCTTCCGCGAGCACGGTCGCGCGGGCCGTGAGATCGACGGCCGGCATCGCGTCGGCGCCGGCCGGCTCCCCGTCGCGCCCGAGCCCGGACGGTGTGGTGCGCACCCCGATCACCGTGTCGCCTTCCACCAGGAGGGAGTCGACGGGGAAGCCCGGGAAGACGTTGACGCCCATCGACTCGGCCTGCTCCCCCAGCCAGCGCACGATCTCGCAGATCGAGGCGATCCAGTTGCCGTGATTCCTCATCGTCGGCGGAGTCGGGATCCGGATCGCCTTCGACTCGGTCATTACGTAGACCGCCTCCTTGCCGACCGGCCTGCGCAGTGGGAGGTCGTCCAGGGCGACGTCCGGGAAGAGCTCCCGGAACGCGCTCGGGTTGACCACGGCGCCGGAGAGGCTGTGCTCGCCGAGCTGGCCCGCCTTCTCGAGGACGCCGATCTCGACCTCGCCGATCCCGCCACCGCTCTCGTTGTCCTGCTTCACCAGGCGGGCGAGCTCGATCGCACCGGCCAGCCCCGCCGGTCCCCCGCCCACGAAGACGACGTCCATCGGGATCGCCTCTTCGTCGGGCTGGTCGGCCACGATGAAGCGCTCACGCGGGAGCGGGGGCTGCGCGTCGAGCGCGCGGAGGGTCGTTCGGAGGAGGCCCGTGCTCTCGGCCATGTCGACTCTCTCGGGTACCGGGGATCCGCGCCGGAAGACGCGTGTACGGATGCGTCCTGAAAGATCGCGAAGACGGACCGGCGCCTGAACCCTGGGCCGGGCGTCGCTCGACGGGCGGGTCCGGCCTCGCCCTCGCGCGGTCCGCCCCCGAGCCTCGACAACTTCGACGGAAGGCGACGCTCCGATGACGCAGAAGCGCCCCGGCACCCTCGGCGAGCTCCGAGCCAGCGGGTACGAGACCCGCTCCGTGAAGGACGAGATGCGCACCAACCTCGTGCGCGCCATCCAGGCCGGCGAGGACCTCTTTCCCGGAGTGCAGGGCTACGACGACTCCGTCGTTCCCCAGATCGTCAACGCGGTGCTCGCCCGGCACGACTTCATCCTCCTCGGGCTCCGGG
>CALJLC010000057.1 GCA_937982605.1 uncultured Gemmatimonadales bacterium
GCCATGAGCGAGCCGGTCCAGATGCTACTGGACCGGTTCGGCGAGATCGCCGAGGACGCCTCGGCGCTTGAGCAGAAAGACGTAGGCAGACACGGCCGCGAGCTGGTCGTTCAGGTCATGACACAACCCGACAACTGCCCGTTCCGAGGCCGGAATTCCGGCCCCGTTCCGTTCACTCGACATCACGTCTCCAGAGGGGGGGGCTGAGACGGTGCTGTTGTTGAAGTTTCCACCGGGGGAGGCCGACACTCGCAGCCAGAGGCCTGCCGTCCCTCGGCGTACCGAACGGAGCACACCACTCGGTGATCCTTATAGTAGGGTTCTTCGTTGTCTTCGCCAGTATCTACATCGGCTATACGATGCATGGCGGCAGTATCGCCGTGCTCATACAGATCTCGGAGTTCATCATCATCGGCGGCGCGGGCCTCGGCGCGCTGCTCATCGGCAACTCCTGGGCGGTGGTCAAGCGGATCGTCGTCGACTCGCTCGCGCTCCTGAAGCCGGACCCTTTCGGCAGGAAGGCCCACAAGGAGCTGCTGCAAGTCCTGTACGAGATCTTCTACATCGCGCGCCGCGACGGGCTCATCGGCGTCGAGAGCCACGTGGAGGACCCCGGCTCGAGCGATGTCTTCCGGAAGTACCCCGGCTTCCAGAAGAACCACCACGCGGTCGACTTCCTGGCGGACACGCTGAAGGTGCTCCTCTCGGGGACCGTCGCCGACCACCACCTCTCGGAGATCCTGGACCTGGATCTGGACCAGGTGCACGAGGAGGCGATGGTCGTCCCGCTCTCGGTGGCGCGCATCGGGGACGCCATGCCCGGCTTCGGCATCGTGGCGGCCGTCCTCGGCGTCATCATCACGATGGGCAAGATCGGCGGCGAGCCGTCGGTCATCGGTGAGTCGGTCGCCGCCGCGCTGGTCGGCACCTTCCTCGGCGTCCTGCTCGCCTACGGTGTCATCGGGCCGATGGCGCAGGCGATGGAAGCGCGTGTGCGCAGCGAGCACGACTATCTGAGGTGCATCCGCACCGCGGTGCTGAGCTTCGCGCGCGGGGACGCGCCGCTGACCTCCGTCGAGTTCGCGCGTCGGAGTATCCCGCCCGAGCACCGGCCGACCTTCACGGACCTCGAGGCGATCACCTCCGGACAGGCGGCGGCCCGATGAACGGCGGCAACGACGACAAGATCGTCATCGTCGTCAAGAAGGGTAAGAAGCACCACGGGCACCACGGCGGCTCGTGGAAGGTCGCCTACGCGGACTTCGTCACGGCGATGATGGCGTTCTTCATGGTGATGTGGATCGTCGGGATGGACTCGGACGTGAAGGACCTCGTCGAGGGGTACTTCAACAACCCGATCGGCTTCCGGCGCGTGTATGGCGCGGGGCAGGATCCGACCTCCCAGGGCTCGACCCCGATCCCCGCCGAGCTCCAGCGCATTCCGCTCTTCGTCCGGCAGCTCGAAGAGCGGCGGTTCAAGGCGGTGCGCGACGACATCGAGGAGCAGCTCCGGGGCGTGGACGGTGCCGAGGACTTCGGAGCTCAGGTCGAGGTGGTCATCACGCCGGACGGGCTTCGCATCGAGCTGCGCGAAGGCCCGGGCGGCGACACCTTCTTTCAGCTCGGCTCGGACGCGGTCAATCCCGCGACCCGGGAGGCGTTGCGCGTCGTCGCGCTGAACATCGGGGAGCTGCCCAACCCCGTGGTGATCGAGGGGCACACGGACGCGTCGACGTACGGCTCGGCGTCGTACACGAACTGGGAGCTCTCGGTGGACCGGGCCAACGCCGCGCGCCGCCTGCTGATCGGGTTCGGGCTGGACGAGCGGCGCGTGCTCGAGGTACGCGGGCTCGCCGACCGGCATCTCCGCGTGCCCGACGCGCCGCTCGATCCCTCGAACCGTCGCGTCTCGATCCTCATTCCCTACATGGATCCGGTCGACAGCGGCGACGACCTCTCCGAGCTCGACGCGATCGGCGGCTCGTAGGCAGGGCCTCTCCCGAGGAGGTCAGCTCCTCGGACCGAGCGCCTGGATCCGGGAGAGGAGCCGGTCGAAGTCGAAGGGCTTGCCGAGCACGGCGGACCCGTCGGCGAGCTGTCCGAGCGCCTGCAGGTCTCCGGTGAGCAGTAGAACGCGACCGGGCCCGGGAGCCGACTCCGTCATGTGCCTCCACAGCTCGACGCCCCTGCCGCTCATCCCGGCGTCGACGAGGGCGAAGTCGAGCCGGTTCTGGCCGAGCGCGACCCGCGCCTCCGCCTCGGAGGCAGCTTCGATGACCTCGTGCCCCGCGTCCTCGAGGACCATACGGAGTGCGAGCCGTAACGACGGATCGTCGTCGGCGATGAGGAGACGCATGCGGACAGCGGGGTGACGCGGGACCCAAGAAGTTGAGCGATCACGTATCCCCGTCAAGCACCCGCGCCGCTCGCGTCGCGATCGCGGGCTAAACGTTGGGCGCCCCCGGCCGATACTGGTCGTCATGGGGTCGGACCCTCGACCCCGCCACGCTGCGCACGGACGCGCACGAACAACTCATGGAGGAGTTACAGTGAGAATCAACACCAACGCCGCGGCGATGAACACGCTGCGGGTCCTGGCGGGGACCGAGCAGTCCATCACCCGCTCGATCGGGAGGCTCTCCTCGGGCTTCCGGATCAACCGCGCCGCCGACGACGCGGCCGGCCTGGCCATCGCCAACCAGCTCCGCGCCGACCTCGGCGCCATGCGGCAGGCGACCCGGAACGCCGAGCAGGCGAACGCGCTCATCCAGGTCACCGAGGGTGGCGCCGACGGTATCCAGCGCATCCTCTCCCGGATGAAGGAGCTCATCAGCCAGGCGATGTCGGACACGGTCGACGACAACGGCCGCGCCCGGATCGACACGGAGTTCACGGGGCTTCTCGCCGAGGTCGACCGGATCGCGAACTCGACCGAGTTCAGCGGCACGGCGCTGCTCGACGGTACGGCCGCCACGCTGAACTTCATCGTCGGCGCCTCGTCGACGGTGGCCAACGACACGATCAGCTTCACGGCGTTCGACCTCACGGCCACGACCCTCACGGTCGACACGATCGACGTGACGGACACGACGGCCGCCCAGGCGAACTTCGACGCGGTCGACGCCGCCATCACGGCGGTCTCCGACGTCTTCGCGGAGCTGGGTGCGGCTCAGAACCGGCTCGACATCGCGCTGACGCAGGTCCGCATCACGGTGGAGAACACCGCAGCGGCCGAGTCCGTGATCCGGGACGCCGACATGGCGGCCGAGTTCACCGAGCTCACGAAGAACCAGATCCTCCAGCAGGCCGGTACGGCGGTGCTCGCCCAGGCGAACGCGTCGGCCCAGTCGATTCTGGCGCTGCTGCAGTAAGGGCAGCATGAGGCTCGCGTCGGTCCGGGGTCGATCCAGCACGGGTCACCCCGGGCCCGCGACCCTCCCGCACGGCACACCCTCCAGCTCTGGATAGAGCAGAACCATGGACTCCCTCGCCTCGATCAGCGGGCTCGCCACCGGAATCGACTTCCGCGCGCTCGTCGACCAGATCATCGAGATCGAGTCCGAGCGGTTGAACTATCTTCGCGTCCAGATCTCGGACGATCAGGCGGAGAAGGCGGCCTGGCAGGAGGTGCGCGCGCTCCTCGAGGCGATCCAGTCCACGAGCGCCACGCTCTCTGGCGGTGAAGGCCTCGACGTCTTCACGACGGAGATCTTCGGCCTCAATCCGGGCATCCTGCGGGTCACGGCGGACGCGGACGCGTCTCCCGGGCGGCACACGGTCCAGATCCTCCAGACCGCCTCCCGCGAGGTCCTGGGCAGCGCGCTGCAGAGCTCGAGCGTGAACCCGCTCGGCCTCACGGGCACCTTCGTGCTCGGCGGCCAGATGATCGACGTGACGGCCGAAGACACGCTGCAGTCGATCGCTCGCCGCATCAACGACCTGAATTTCGGACCGAACCCGATCGGCGTGACGGCGAGCGTGATCGGCTCGACCGGCTCCTACCGTCTGATCCTCTCCGCGCAGGAGACGGGAGAGC
>CALJLC010000058.1 GCA_937982605.1 uncultured Gemmatimonadales bacterium
CCATCCGACGGCGTCGAGTGGGTCCGACCGCTGGGGCCCACCCTCGAACCGCGCCCGCAAGGAGGCCAGGTCCTCGATGTGGCCGACCTGCCCAGCCAGGGGTCCGGCCGATGCGGCGCCCAGGGCGACGAGCGCGAGACCGAGGCGGACGACGCAGAGCCCCCTCAACGTACGACCTCGACGCCGTAGCCGTCGGTCGCGGTCCGGGGCCGATCGTCCGGGCCGGCCACCTCGAGCACCCGACTGGTGGAGACCGACCCCGCCGTCCCGGCGGGCATCCGGAAGCGCACCACGCCGCTCGCGTCCATGGCCACGAGCACCCACAGAGTGTCGGCGCTCGAGGCGCTGATCAGCGTGCTGCCGTCGGCCGCCCGCGGCGCCCCCTCCAGCCCGCGTCCCACGAGCTCGAACAACGCGGTGCGCTCCGCGCCCCGAGGCGACACGAGGCGGAACTCCACCTGGTCTTCGGCCACCGGCTCGAATGCGCCGCAGGCGACCAGAGGATGGGCGGCAAGGAAGACCGTCACCGTCCGCCAAGAGATCCCTCGTGTCACGATTCGCCCCCACACGCGGGCTGCCGCACTCGCGCCGCAGTCTGTTGTATATTACAACATAGTTGCCACTCTCGTCCACACAAGTCGCGCCGTGTCCGCTCCATCCGAACGCGCCGAGGGTCCGGGTCGTCGAGCCGGGACCACGAACGCCGCCCTCCTGATCCGAACAGCGAGGCGTTCCGACGCCGACGCGGTGGCCGCCATCTACGCGGGCGCGGTTGCGACGGCGGCCTCGTTCGAGCTCGAGGCACCCTCGGCCGACGCCATGGCGGAGCGCATCGTGCACACGCTCTCCGACCTTCCGTGGCTCGTCGGTGAGGTGGACGGCCGGGTGATCGGTTACGCGTACGCCTCCCGACATCGGGCTCGAGCGGCGTACGCGTGGTCGGCGGAAACGTCCGTCTTCGTGGCGGCCGATGCCCGGCGCAGGGGAGCCGGGTCGAGCCTCGTGGCGGCGCTCTTCCCGCTACTGGCGGCGCAGGGGTACCATCGATGTTTCGCGGGAATAACGCTGCCGAACCCGGCGAGTGTCCGTCTGCATCGCTCGCTCGGCTACGACGACGTGGGTGTCTTCGAGCGGGTGGGGTTCAAGCAGGGTGCCTGGCACGATGTCGCATGGGTCCACCGCACCCTGGACGACCCGGCGGTCGAGCCTCCCCGGGCGCCGTTCGCACTCCTTCGGTGGTTCGACTCCCGTGACGGCGTCCAGGGCATCGGGGTCGAGCGGCTCAGGGAGCGCCTCGGCCGGGCGCCCACGTGACGCTCGGGAGGTGCACGGAGGCGGTGGTCACGGCACGAAGAGGGCGTATCCGATCTCGTAGCTCATCGACAGGGCGCGCCGTACGTGCGCGAGGGCCACGACTCCGCCCCGGGCCTGAGCCATGATCCCGGAGCGATCCGTGACCGTCACGAAGAAGCCGGCTCCGAGCGCCGCCGACAACCCGACACGGACTCGCTCTGGCTGGCGAAGCATCAGGACGCCACCCGATCCCCACGCGAACGGTATCACCCGGCTCAGGAGCGGTGACGCGGTGACGAACGAGCCGAGCCCGCCCGAGAGGGCGAGGATCAGGCCGCCGTCCGAGGCGCGTTGCGCACCGAGTCCCGCCTCGATCCCGCCCCCGATGGGGCCGATGCTGCGGCGGAGCGCAACCGGCCGGTAGGAGACGCCCGCGCCGAAGCGGCCGGGCTCGGTGACCTCGGTCGCCGCGAGGACGAAGAACCTGGCCCCCTCCGACCCGTCCTCCTGCGCCAGCACACGACCGCTCACCCCCGCGAGCGCGGTCGCCGTGAGCACGCCGGTGAGGCCTCTCCGTATCGTCCCTCGTCCCATCCATCCCCTCCGCGTCCACTCACGTTGGCTCGTGTGAGCGCTTCAGACGCCCCGTTTCGGTATGGGGGAGTCCCGTGGGACCCGATTGGATTCGGCGTCGCGGCACGCAGGGTCACGCTCCGGTCGAGTCGTCGCCGGGCGGCCGGTCGCTCGCGGACCAGAGTCGGCCGAGCCGGCCCAGGAGCCGCGCCTCGACGGAATCGTCGCCGTCCTCCGGGATCGAGAGGCTCCGCAGAGTATCGACAAGCCGGGCATACTCGGATCCGAAATCCGCGCATTCCGGACACCCCTCCAGGTGCGCGTCGATCGCCTCCCTGAGCTCGGCGGAGATCTCGTGGTCCACGTATCCGCCGAGGTGCGGCATCAGGTCCCGGCAGCGCAGCGTGCCGATCCGGCGATTCGGATCAGCCATCGTCCACCTCCCCGCCGCGAAGCAGGCTCATGAGCCGAAGCCTCCCCCGATGAAGTCGGCTCTTCATGGCCGCGAGGCTCAGGCCCAGCGCCTGCGCGGTCTCCTTCCCCTCCACTCCCAGGAGGTCGCGCATCACGACCACCTCGCGCTCCCCCTCCGGGAGGTGGGCCAGGGCCCATCGAATCTCCTCGGCCGCCTCGAAACGGGCCGTCGCGCGCGCGGGCTGCCCCCAGCCTGCCCCGACGGCCAGCGAGTCGAGGGACTCGGTTCGCGCCGGCTCACCCGCTCGGCGGCGGTGGAGCCTTCTCAGGGCGTTCCGGGCGATCGCGAAGAGCCACGGGCGCGCGGACTCCCCACCCCGGAACGAGGGCGCGTTGCGCCAGGCGGAAACGAAGCACTCCTGAAGCGCGTCCTCCGCGTCGGCGTCGTCCGCCCCCAGCGAACGAAGGAGCCCGTACACCGCGCCGTAGTGGCGCCGCACCACCGTCGTGAACGCTCGATGGTCGCCTCTCGCGCTTCGCGACAGAAGGTCCGCGTCGCACTCCCGCGGGCGTGACGCCCGTCCCTCCGTCGACCCCGAAGGGCACCCGTGTGG
>CALJLC010000059.1 GCA_937982605.1 uncultured Gemmatimonadales bacterium
CAGGACCGCTTCACGATCGACACGAACCGGCTGTACTTCGCCGGATTCTCCGGTACCGCACGGACGTCGTGGCTCTTCGCGCTCCGCTTCGCGCCGTACACCGCGGGCATCGTCGCGATGGGCGCGGGGCTGCCCTGGCCCACCCTCGCCGCGCAGCTGGAGCCCGGCGAGATCTTCTCCTTCGCGTACTACGGGGGCACGGGGGACCTGGACTACAACTGGGAGGAGGTCCGGACCCTCGACGAGCGACTGGACCGCTACGGCTCGCCGCACTTCGTCGACGAATGGCGCGGACCCCACGCGTGGCCTCCCGAGGAGGTCTTCACCCGGGCGCTCGAGTGGCTGGACACGCAGGCGGTGCGGGCCGGGCGAGCGCAGCGCTCGGCCGCCGAGCTGGAGGCGCGCTACCGGAGCGGCCTGGAGCACGGGCGCGCCCTCGAGGCCGAGGGCCGGATCCTCATGGCCTGGCGCGTCTATTCGAGCCTCGTGGCGGACTACGCCGGACTCCTCAACATCGTGGAGGCCGCGGAGGCGGAGGCCCGGCTCGAGGCGTCGACGGAGCTGCGCTCGGCCCGGGAGGGCTTCTCCCGAACCCTCGAGGAGCGCGCCGCCTTCGACCGCCGCATGGCGGACTGGCTCGCGCGGGCTCGCGAGTCCGCGCGACCGCGCGACGTCGAGGCGGGCGTGGCCTCGCTCGACCTCCGGCGTCTCGTCACGCGGGCCGCCGACGGGGAAGACCCGCTCGCCGCGGCCGCGGCCGGGCGGAGGCTGGCCGCGGTCCACGTCCGGGCGTCGTTCTACGAGCCGTCCGCCCACATGGAGCGCGGCGAATTCGAGCTGGCCGAGGCGTACTACCGCGTGGCGGCCGTCATCGCGCCGGACGACCCCGATGTGCTCCTGGGGCTCGCGCGTTGCGCCGCTCAGCTGGGCCGACCGGACGAGGCGTTCGAGGTGCTCCAGCGGGCTGCCGGGGCACCCGGGCTCACGCGCACGGCCGCCGAATCGGACCGGTATCTGGAGCCGCTGAGGCAGGATCCGCGCTGGCCGTCGCTCTGGCCGCGCCTCTCCGGCTGACCGGGCCCCGGTCGCTCACCCCCGGAGCGCCTCGAGGAACGCGGGGCCGTACTTCTCGAGCTTAGCGGGCCCCACGCCCGAGACGTCGAGCAGCGCCGCCTCGGTCGTCGGGCGCCGCTCCGCCATCTCGACCAGCACCTTGTCGCTGAAGACGATGTAGGCGGGCACGCCCTGCCGATCGGCGAGATCCTTCCGAAGCGCGCGCAACTGCTCGAAGAGCGCCTGCCCCTCCGGAGTCAGCGCCTCGGCCGCCCGGCTGCGCGCGGCGCTCTTGCCGCCCGCGCCCCGGACGGGGCCGAGCGCGGACATCGACTCGGCGGCGATCTCGGCGGTGCGCCGGCCCGTGCAGACGTCGCACGACGCTCCGCACGGCCCCATCGACTCGTCGAAGTGTGCGAGGATCGCCTGATGGCGACACCGGCCCGACTCCACGAGTCGAAAGAGGTCGACCGTGGCCTGTCGCTTGAGCGCCCAGAGCTCCGGGTCGTCGATCTCGTCCAGGAAGCGCTCGTGCAGCTTCACGTCGGCCCACGAGTAGAAGAGGAAGCAGTCGCTCGGCAGGCCGTCGCGTCCGGCCCGTCCGATCTCCTGATACCACGACTCGACGTCCTTGGGCATGTCCCGGTGGATCACGAAGCGGACGTCGGGCTTGTCGATCCCCATCCCGAAGGCGACGGTGGCGACCACGACGTCGACCTCGTCGTACTGGAACGCCTCCTGGTTGCGCTGCCGCTCGTCGGCCGGGAGACCGGCGTGGTACGGCAGCGCCCGCACCCCGTTCGCGCGCAGGAACTCCGCCGTCTGCTCGACCGAGCGTCGGCTCAGGCAATACACGATCCCCGACTCCCCCTCGCGGCGCTTGACCAGCGAGAGGATCTCCTTGCGGGTGTTGCCCTTTCCCTTCTTCCGGCAGCCGACGAGGAGATTCCGGCGGAAGAACGATCCCTTGAATCCGGCCGGCTTCGACATGCCCAGCTGCCGGAGGATGTCTCGGGCCACCCTCCGTGTGGCGGTGGCCGTCAACGCGAGTACCGGCACCTCGAGGCCGTCCTTGAGCCGGTGCAGCCGTCGGTAGGAGGGACGGAAGTCGTGACCCCACTGGCTGATGCAGTGGGCCTCGTCCACGACGAGCAGGGAGATCGGACAGCCCTGGACGAAGTCGCGCAGCCGGCCGTCCAGGGCCTCGGGCGCCAGGTACACCAGCTCGTACTCCCCGCGCCTGAGCGCGGCCAGGCGAGCCTCACGCTCGCCCCGCTCCAGCGTCGAGTTGATCTCCGCCGCCCGGAAGCCGAACTCCTTCAGGGCGTCGACCTGGTCCTTCATGAGGCTGATCAGCGGGGAGATCACGAGCACCGTGCCGTCGAGCATGCGCGCGGGCAGCTGGTAGGTGAGCGACTTCCCCGCCCCGGTGGGCATCACCGCGATGCAGTCACGTCCCGCCAGCACCGCCTCGATCACCTCCTCCTGACCAGGACGGAAGCCGTCGAACCCGAAGACTTCCCGGAGTACGTGCAGAGGCTGGGCGTCGGACACGGGGCGGCGGCTCGGGCGGCGGGACGTCGGAAGGTACCGAAGCCACCGAGACGACGGGATGGCCGCATGCCGCGCCCGTCGGATGGAAAACCGTTGACAGGGCGCACCATCGGGTGCGTGTTGGATGCGACCCGCCCAGCACCCGAATCGGAGGGAAGGTCCATGAAACGCATCCACCCGCTCCTCACCGCGCTCCTCGCCCTGGCGCTCGTTGCCGCGGCCGTGCCCGTCGGCGCCCAGATGAACCTCGGCCTCAGCGCCGGCTTCGTCTCCGCCACGTTCACCGGAGACGGCGTGTCCGACCTGGACCCTGGGTCCGTCAACGGATTCTCCGTGGGAGCCTGGCTGGGCATTCCGCTGGGCGGGCGCGTGTCCCTGGCGCCCGGAGCGTACTACGTCAAGAAAGGCGCCTCCGGCGACGAGCCGGGGACGGGCACGCTCACCTTCGACGTCGGCTATCTCGAGATCCCCGTCCTCCTCGCCGTCCGGCTCACGCCCGACGACAGCAGCGTGGGCTTCACGCTCTTCGCCGGGCCCGAGGTGGCGATCGAGGTCGGCTGCGACATCACGGTGGAGAGCGGCACCCTGACGGCCACCGCGTCGTGCGACGACGCCGGCTTCGACGAGCGGAAGACGCTGGACTTCGGAGCCCTGGCCGGTGCGGGGGTTCAGTTCCCGATCGGCGAGCGCCTCGGGCTGGTTCTCAACGGCGGCATCGACCTCGGGCTGCGCTCGCTCGATGACAGCACGGATCCCGAAGACATCAAGAACCGCGCGTTCTTCGGCTCCGTGGCCGTGGTGCTCCCTCTGGGAGGCTGACGCGCGCACGCTTCGCCTCGAGGCGGTCCCGGCGGCCGCCCCGAGGCGCACGCGCCCGGGACGTCACTCCTGCGCGGCGTCCGCGATACCGCGCAGGTGTTCCCACGTGTAGAAGCCGGTGGAGTGACCGTCGCTCCACATGAACTGGAGGGCGTACCGGCCCACGTAGTGGATGGCGGTGGGATACACGTCGGGGCGCACCGTGCCGGGATCGAGCGTGCGGACTCCGGTCACCTCGTCGACGCACCCCGCGCACGGACAGGCGAGGCGGAGGTCTCGCGGCCAGTACTCCGAGATCGCTCCGTCGCCCCAGCGGATGCGCAGCCGCTGCTCGTCCTCCGTGGGGCCGACCTCCTCGGCCACGTGGCGGGGGTCGCGCCTCATGGCCGAAGCCGGGCGCGCAGGAGGTCGGCAAGCTGCCGGAACGCCGCGCACCGATGGCTGCGGGCGTCCTTCTCCTCGGGGGTGAGCTCGGCGTAGGTGCGGTCCGTGCCCGGCACGAGCACGTGCGGATCGTAGCCGAAGCCGCCGCTCCCGCGGGGCTCGTCCACGATGACGCCGGGCGCCTCGCCACGGACCAGGATCTCCTCCCCGCCCTCGTCGAGGAGGACGGCCACGCAGACATAGCGCGCGGTGCGGCGTTCCGGCGGCATGCCGCGGAGTCGGTCGACCAGGTGCCGGTTGTTCGCGTCGTCGAGTGTCTGGCCCTCCGACCCCTCCCCGTCGACGCCCGCGTCGGGAGCGAAGCGCTTCGAGCGGACCCCCGGCGCCCCGTCGAGGGCGTCGACCGCGATCCCCGAATCGTCGGCGACGGTGGGAAGGCCCGACCGCTCCCTGAAGTATCGCGCCTTGGAGCGCGCGTTCTCCTCGAAGGTGTCGTACGGCTCGAGTCCGTCTTCAGCCGGGTCCCGCGGGACCCCCGCCTCGTCCGGGTCGAGGACGTCGAGTCCGGGCACGGTGGCGAGGATCCGCCGGATCTCCCGCATCTTCCCCCCGCTCCGCGTGGCGACGAGGAGCTTCAACGGGACCCCAGCGCGCGAGCCTGCGCGGCGAGGAGGGAGTCGATCCCTGCCATGCCGAGGTCCATGAGCGTGTCCAGCTGGGCCCTCGGGAACGGGTCGCCCTCGGCGGTGCCCTGGACCTCCACAAGCCCCCCGCTCTCGGTGGCCACCAGGTTCATGTCGACCTGCGCGGACGAGTCCTCGCGGTAGTCGAGGTCGAGGCAGGGAGATCCGCCGACGATGCCGACGCTGACCGCCGCCACGCGCTCGCGCATCGGCCCGCGCTCGACCAGGCCCTCCCCGAGCATCCAGCGGAAGGCGAGCTCGAGCGCGACGCACGCTCCCGTGATCGCGGCGGTTCGGGTTCCGCCGTCGGCCTGGAGCACGTCGCAGTCGACGGTGATCGTGTGCTGGCCCATCTCGTGCATCGCGGTGACCGACCGGAGCGAGCGCCCGATGAGACGCTGGATCTCCTGGGTTCGGCCCTTGGGTCCGTTTCGCTCGCGGCTCGTCCGGGTGTGCGTGGCACGCGGAAGCATCGCGTACTCGGCGGTGACCCACCCCGCCCCGCTCCGCTCCCGCCAGGCGGGCACGCCTTCGACGACGCTCGCCGTGCACAGCACCCTCGTCTCCCCGGTGGCGATCAGGCAGGAGCCTTCGGCGTAGGGAGCCACGTCGATCTCGATCGAGACCGGTCGACCCTGATCGGGACGCCGCCCGTCGTGTCGGTCACTCATCTGCGTTCCTCTGGCGATGGTCGCGCCCGGGAGACCCGGGCGCGGTCGAACGGAGGCCTACCCTGCGCGGGCGACGACGAGCCCGTAGCCGCGTGATCGCATCTCCCGGGCGACCGCACCTCCGAGCGCCTCGGGCTCGTCCAGCGGACCGGTGCGATCCGAGCGGACCAGGCGGGTCCCGTCGGGGCTGACGGCGCCGGCCCAGAGCCGGATCCACCGCCCCGACGGTTGGGCCACGCAGCCGAACGGAGCGTCCGGCCCGGCGTCGAGCGCCTCGAGCAGCGCCAGCTCCGCGCGCAGCGCGGTGCGCGTCGGCAGGTGATCGAGCGCGGTCGCTTCGGCGATCGGATGTCGGGCCACGAGCGCGACCACTCCCTGACCGGGCTCCGGGAGCCAGGCCCGGGCGTCGAGCGCCTCGACCGCCGCGTCCGCCAGCCCCGCGTGCCGGGCCTCCAGCGCCGACATGATCATCGCGTCGGCCACGCCCTCCGTCTCCCGAGCCGTCCCGGGCGGCGGGAGCTCGACGACCTCGGCGTCCGGTCGGTGGGCGCGCAGGAAGGCACGCCGTCGCGCGCCCGACACGCCGACGCGGGCCCCGTGCGGGAGGTCGTGAAGGCTCCGCGAGGGACCGGCCGGTGCCACCAGGACGTCCCGGACCTCTTCCCGGGGCAGCACCGCGACCGTCGTCAGGTCGTCCGGAGCGCTTCCCCGCAGCGCATGGATCCCGACCAGGGCGAGATCGACGGTTCCGGCCCGGAGGGCGCCGAAGGGATCGGCGTGGGAGCGGACGCCGTCCTCCGCGCCGGTGCCCGACGACTCGACGTCGACGCCGGCCTTCATCAGCCGCTCCAGCACCCGGGTCGTCTGCATCGCCACGTCGGGATGGGTGATGAGCCTGGCGGTCACGGCGCGCTCCCAACGCCGGCCGCCGATCCGGCCGGCGAGCGGGTCAGAACAGGTAGAAGACGAGGTACGCGGCGAGCAGGATGGCCACCCAGAGCACCATGCTCCCGGCCGGCCAGGACCGCGCCAGCGGTCCCATCTCCCCGTGCGCCCGATCGACCACACCGAGCGAGCCGCGGACGAGTTCCATGACGGAGGCGCGCACGTAGGCGTCGACGCGGAGCGCCGCATCCCCGACGGTACGGATCAGCCACGGGCCGAGCCGGCGGTAGAGGACCTCGGCGTCGATGTGTACGGCACGCTTCTCGTCCGGGTAGACGCCCGACTTGACCAGCGTCACGAAGCCGAGCGCGCCGAAGGTCAGCAGCTGGAGCTGGGTCACCACGTGCCGCACGTCGTACGGATGGTAGTCCATCTCGAACGGCAGCAGCGTGTAGAACGCCGAGGGGAAGACGCCGATGGCCACACACAGGACGGCGCCGATCGACATGGCCACCAGCATGTTCTTCGGCGGCTCCTTCGTCCGGATCCCCGAGTCGTGGGCGAAGAAGGCGAAGAAGGGGATCTTGATGCCCGCGTGCTCCAGTACGCCCGCCGAAGCGAAGAGCATGAAGAGCCAGACGACGTAGTGGTGCTCGTCGATGGCCGCGACCATGATCATCGACTTCGTGACGAAGGCGCTGAAGAGCGGGAAGGCGGAGATCGCCGAGGCGCCGAAGATGCAGAGCGTCGCCGTGAACGGCATCGTCTTGTAGAGGCCGCCGAGGTCGGTGCCCTTGGTGCGGCCGGTCATCGTCATGACGGCGCCCATGGCCATGAAGAGCAGCCCCTTGAAGATCACGTCGGCGAAGGCGTGGGCGACCGCGCCGTTGACCGCCATCGCCGTCCCGATCCCGATGCCGGCCACCATGAAGCCGATCTGGTTGATCATGGAATAGCCGAGGACGCGGCGCAGGTCGTTCTCGAGCACGGCGAAGAAGATCGGAAAGAAGGTCATCGCGGTCCCGATCCAGATCAGGACGTCCGCGCCGGCGAATCCGCGGGCCAGCGCGTAGACGGCGACCTTCGTGGTGAACGCGCTCAGGAAGACGGTCCCGGTCGGCGTGCTCTCGGGGTACGCCTCGGTGATCCAGTTGTGCGCCAGCGGGAAGCCCGCCTTGATCCCGAACGAGATCAGGAGGATCCAGCCGGCCGCTCCCGTGCCGTCGAGCCCCACGGCGTCGAAGGCGATCGACCCGGTGTCGTAGGCGAGCATGAGCGCGCCCGAGAGCAGCAGGACGCCCGACACGACGTGGATGATCAGGTAGCGGAAGCCGGTGGCGTAGGAGCGCTCGGAGTCCCGGGCCCACACGAGGAAGACCGAGGTGATCGCCAACAGCTCCCAGAAGACGAAGAGCGTGATGAAGTCGCCGGCGAAGACCGCGCCGAGCGCGCTGCCCGCATAGAGCATCGCGGCGACGTGCTGGAGCCCGGCCCGCTCGTTTCCGACGATGTCGTCCTCGCCCACGTCGGCGGCCACCGAGCCGTCCGGCGTCCCGTCCCCGAGGTGGAGCGCGTAGACGAAGCCGAGGAAGGCCGCCAGGTGGAAGAGGTAGCCGAAGAGGAGCGCGAGCTTGTCGGCCCGGAACGGGCTGAGCGTGTAGCCGAGCAGATCCCAGCTCAGATACGACTGGGCGCCGTTCGCCGCCACGTCCGCTCCGGCGCCGGTCCACAGCAGGACGCCGCCCACGGCCGGGATGGCCAGCACCACGGCCTTGCGCACGGTCCCCTTCGTGAAGGCGACGACGAGCGCGCCGACGAAGAAGAGGACGAAGGGAGGCAGGGCCGTCATGAGCCGTGCTCCGTCGAGTCCCGCTCCACGTACCGTCCGCCGCCTTCGTAGTAGTCCTCCGAGCGGATGAGGAGGGTGCGCATCGGGCGCGCCAGGAGCACCAGGAACCAGAACGAGGCGAAGCCGTAGACCGGGTACACGAAGAAGCGCATGGCCTCCTCGAGCGGATGCGGATGCGCGTTCTCGGCGCCGAGCAGCAGGAGCTCGGCGGCGAAGAGCCTCCCGCAGATCACGTAGAAGACGCGGAAGAAGAGCCGCACCTTCTCGGGCCGGTCCATCCAGCCCACCGGCTCCTTAACCTCGTGGTGCCCGTGTTCGTGGCTCACTGCGCACCTCCCGAGACGACCGCGCTCATGAGCTCGTGCCACAGCTCCGGCCAGAAGAAGAGGGCCACGGTCGCGGCCGCGGTGACGCAGATCGCGATCAGCGACGGCAGCGGCGCTTCGCGCAGGCCGCCGATCACGAACGCCGACGGGTCGTGCCCGTCCGCCCCGTCGTGCGCGTGGCCGTGGTCGTCCCCGTGACCGTCCCCGTGATCGTCCCCGTGATCGTGGCCGTGGTGGCCACCGTCCGCCGGGGGGGCGAAGAAGAACGCCTTCACCGGCACCTCGAGGAGGTAGTACAGGCCGAGCAGCGAGGAGAGCATCAGCACGCACAGCAGACCGAGCTGGCCGGCGTCGAGCGTGCCCATCCCCAGGAACCACTTGCTCCACGCGCCGCCGGCCGGGGGCAGGCCGATGATCGACAGCGATCCGATCAGGAAGGCGCCGAAGGTGATCGGCATCTTCCGGCCGAGGCCGTGCATCCGGCTGATCTCCTTCTCGTGCGCCGCCACCATGATCGCGCCGGCCGCGAAGAAGAGCGTGATCTTGCCGAAGGCGTGCATGGCGATGTGCATGCCGCCTCCGATGATGCCGAGCGAGTTGGCCAGCATCGCGCCGAGCACGATGTAGGAGAGCTGGCTGATCGTGGAGTAGGCCAGCCGGGCCTTGAGGTTGTCCTTCGAGAAGGCGACGAGCGACCCGAGGATGATCGTGGCGGCCGCCGCCCAGGCCAGCCACGCCGTGGTGGCCAGCGTCTGGAGCAGGTCGATGCCGAAGACGTACACGGCGAGCTTGAGCACCGTGAAGACGCCGGCCTTCACGACCGCGACCGCGTGCAGCAGCGCCGACACCGGCGTCGGCGCGACCATCGCGGCCGGCAGCCACCGATGGAACGGCATCACCGCCGCCTTGCCCACGCCGTAGACGTAGAGCACGAGGATGGCGCCGAGCACGCCCGCCGACGCGGTGCCGGCCAGGATGCCGCCGTCCCGGAAGTCGAGCGTTCCGGCCCGAACCCACGTCCAGAGGCTCGCCACGAGCTGGAGCCCGACCGATGTCGTGAGCAGGATCCCGAGGCAGGTCCAGCCCGACCGCTTCGCCTCCTCGGTCTGGTGGTGCGTGACCAGCGGGAAGGTGCAGAGCGTGAGGAACTCGTAGAAGACGAAGAGCGTGAAGAGGTTGCCGCTGAAGGCGACGCCCAGCGCGCCCGCGATCGCGATGGCGAAGAAGAAGAAGAACCGGGTCTGGTTCTTCTCGTGGTGCCCCCGCATGTACCCGATGGCGTACAGCGACGTGACCGGCCAGAGGAACGACGCCACCAGCGCGAACACCATCCCGAGCGGCTCGACCTGGAAGGCGACCTCGACGCCCGGCACGACTTCGAGGAGCGTCAGGCTGGGGCGCTCGCCTTCGCGCACGAGATGCAGGATGCCGAGGACGTGCCAGAAGGTCACCCCGCCCACCAGGAGCGTGGCGGCCTCGCGCGCGTTGGGGTTCCTCCCCAGGAGGAGGA
>CALJLC010000060.1 GCA_937982605.1 uncultured Gemmatimonadales bacterium
ACCTGAGCTGGAGCGTCGACGAGCACCTGGAGCTGCGCGGCGCCTGGGAGTGGAACCGGATTCGCTTCGAGGAGCGGGGCCTGGCCTTCCGGTCGAACCTCTTCCGGCTCACGGCCCGAGGCGCCTTCGACACGAAGTTCTCCGTGGACGCGTTCGTGCAGTACAATTCGCTGAACGATCTCATGAGCACGAACACGCGTTTTCGGTACAACTTCCGCGAGGGACAGGATCTCTGGCTGGTGTGGAACGAGGGACTCAACATGGAGCGACAGGTGCTCGGCGTGCCGACGCTCCCCTTCGAGGACGCGCGCACGCTGACGCTCAAGTACACGCACACCTTGATCTTCTGAGCCGGGACGCGGTGCACTGATGGCCACGCTCGCGCAGGAGATCGGTCGACGTCGTACGTTCGCGATCATCAGTCACCCGGACGCCGGGAAGACCACGCTCACCGAGAAGCTGCTGCTCTACGGCGGCGCCATCCGCTCCGCCGGCTCGGTGAAGTCGAGGCGCAGCGACCGTCACGCCACCTCCGACTGGCTGGAGATGGAGCAGGAGCGCGGGATCTCGATCACGGCGAGCGTGCTCCACTTCGACTACCAGTGCTTCCGGATCAACCTGCTGGACACCCCGGGTCACCAGGACTTCTCCGAGGACACGTACCGGGCCCTCACCGCGGCCGACAGCGCCATCATGCTGCTCGACAACCGCAAAGGGGTCGAGGCCCAGACCCGCAAGCTCTTCAGCGTCTGCCGCAAGCGACGCCTGCCGATCTTCACCTTCGTGAACAAGTGCGATCGGGTCGGCGCGGATCCGCTCGGGCTTCTCGACGACGTGCAGACGGAGCTCGGCATCGACTGCTTCGTCTCGACGTGGCCCGTGCGCCGGGAGGGGCATCTCGTCGGCGTGTGGGACCGCGAGCGTGAGCGCGTCTGGCTCTACTCGAAGACGGACGACCACGGCCGGTCCCGGCCCGAGGCCACCCTCGTCGAGGTCGACTCGCCGGAGCTGGCCGACGCGATCGGGGCCGAGGGGGTCGGGCGGCTGAGCGAGGAGATCGAGCTGATCGAGGTGGCCGGGACCACACCGGACGTCGATGCCGTGCTCCGGGGCGAAGCGAGCCCCGTCTGCTTCGGCAGCGCGCTGACCAACTTCGGCGTGGACGTCTTCCTCGAGCGGTTTCTCTCCCTGGCTCCACCCCCCGGACCCCGGGAGGGCTCGGAGGGACCCGTGGACCCGGCGGGGAACGCCTTCTCCGGCTTCGTCTTCAAGCTCCAGGCCAGCTTGGTCCCTGGGTAGCTGGCCCGCCTCGCCCCGCTCAGGGCGTGCTCCGGCGCCTGCGCGGCGGGCTCCGGGGCGATCGTCTCGCGGACCGGGCGCGCCATCCGGCTCGCTCGCCCGCAGGAGTTCCTGGCGCGGGAGCGCGCGCACACGGAGGCGGCGGCCGTGGCGGGAGACGTCGTCGGGCTGCTCGACCGTGGTGCCCTCCGCGTCGGCGACAGCGTCGCCGTCGGCCATCCGATCGAATACCCGGGGGTACCCCGCTTCAGCCCCGAGCACTTCGCGCAGATCCACATCGACGACGCCCTGCGTCGGAAGCACCTCGACCGGGGTCTGCGCCACCTCGCCGAGGAGGGCACGATCCTCCTGCTCTTCGCTCCCTCGATCACCGGTCCGGTGCCGATCGTCGGCGCGGTGGGCACGCTGCAGTTCGACGTCCTCCTCGACCGACTCGAGCGCGAGTACGGGGTCAGCGCCCGCCTGGAGCGGCTCCCCTTCCACTGCGCCCGCTGGGTCACGGGCCCCGACGCCGCGATCGACAAGGTGGCCGGAGCGTACGGTCGACGCCGTGTGGAGGACGCCGACGGCGCGGCGCTGATCCTGTTCGACAACGAGTGGACGCTGCAGCGCAGCGTGGAGCAGGAGAAGGAGCTGACCTTCCACGACGTCCAGCCGCGCGCGACGGCCCACGGGCGTCGCTGAGGGGCGCGGCCCGACACCTGGACCGGGATTCCCGCGGCGCTGCGGCGTTCAGCCCCTCGGCGCCATCGCCTGGACGAACGGCTCGTACTCTCCGAGCGCGTCGTACAGGTGGAAGACCGGGTGGATGTCCAGCCACGACAGCCCCATCCCGCGTGCCTCCTCGAGCAGCGCGGTGGCCCGCTCCAGATCCCCGAGGCGGGCGGCGATGCCTGCACGCCACATCAGGACGTCGTGCTGGCGGTACGGCACCTCGAGGCCCTCGAGCCAGCGGTCCGTGTCCATCGCCTCGGAGATCCGGCCGAGCGAGGCGAGCATGACGCCGGCGTGGGCGCGGAAGAACCACGCCTGCGGCTGCTCCTCGTAGAGCGCGCGGTAGATCTCGAGCGCCTGGGACGGCTCCCCGAGGATCTCGAGGAGACGTCCCTTCTGATACAGGAGCTGGGACCGGGCACGGAGCGAGATCGCCCCCGGGTCGTACGCGCTCGCGCGCTGGCCCGGGGTCGTCCGGCTGTCGATGTACTCGACGCCGAGCCGCGCGAACTCCAGCGCGGCCTCCTCATGACCGTGAACGAAGAGGTCGGTGGCCGCGTTGCGGTAGCGCACCGCGATCACGTCGGAGGGGACGCCCGCGCCGACGGCCTCCGCGAAGACGCTCTTCAGATTCTGGGACCACCCCATCGCGGAGTAGACCCAGACACGCTGGAAGAAGAGCGCACGCTCGTCCGGGTGCCTGCGGTGAACCTCCTCGACCAGCCTCAGCTCCGTCTCGTGCTCGTCGAGCTGATGGGCGGCCTCGACGAGCCGCAGGAAGTAGCGCGAGATCTCACGCATCGACCCCCGGTCGGGATCGAGCGAGGTGAGCGCCTCGCGCGCCTCGTGTGGGCGCCCCATGCGCAGCGCGATGACCGCCCAGTTGTACGCGGCCTTCGACTGCGGCGCGAGCACGGCGGCACGGCGGATCGTGACGCGGGCGTGATCGAGATCGCCCTCGATGACGGCCCGGGAGTACTCGACCCAGAGCCGCATGTACTCCGACAGGTCGTCGAGCCGCGACTCGAGGATGGTCACGACGGAGTCGGAGCGGGCGTAGTCGTCGTGGTTACGGAGCGAGAGCGACGCGTACACGAGGGGGACGACGTAGGTGTCGTCGAGCTCGAAGGCCCGGAGGAAGAGCTCGGAGGCCGCCGGATAGTCGCGCGCGGCGTAGAGGTCGAGCGCGCTGTTGAGCGCCTCGTACGCCTCGAACGTCGGGGCGCGAGCGGTCTCGCCCACCTGCGCCGTGAGCCGACGGTTGAGGCTCGTGGCCAGAGAGCCGAGCATGCGCTCCCGCACCTGGTCGAAGAGCGGAGTCACGTTGTCCACCGGCCCGATCACCGGATCGATCGACCCGACGACGTGCACCGCGCCGGGGTCGGTCGCGTCGGTGACCGACGTCTGGATGCGGAGACGGTCTCCGTCGAGGTAGAGCGTCCCGGAGATGACGATGTTCGCGCCCGTCTCGGCGCTCAGCGCCGCGATCGGATCGCGCGCGCCGCCTCGCCTGCGCTGCTCCCCGATGAACATGGCGGCCTGACGCGCCGTGATCGTCGGCACCACCTCGAGGAGGCCGCTCTGCTGCAGGCCGTCGGTGAGCCAGTCCTGGAGCATGTACCCGACCGGATCGAGGTCCTCCCGCCCCGTGCGGTTCTCGAAGGCGGCCACGACGGCCCGACCGCCCTCGTCGATGGCGGGACGGGAGAGGATGGACCAGGCCCCTCCCGCCAGGGCCAGCCCCACCAGCGCCGCCGCGAACGTCCCCGCCCGCCTGGGCCGCCCCGGCTCCCGCGCGTCGGCGAGCGCGCCCCAGTCCACGACGCTTCGATCCGCGGCGCGGAGCGCCTGGAGCATCTCGTCGGCCGACTGCCACCGATCGGCGGGGCGCTTCTCCAGGCTGCGCATCACCCACGCCGCCACCTCGGGGGGCACCGCGGGACTGAGCTCGTCGATCGGCTTGGGAGGCTCCGCGATCTGACGGGTGAGCACCGAGTGGGGTGAGCCGCCCTCGAAGGGAGGCCGGCCCGAGAGCAGCTCGTACGCCAGCACGCCGACCGCGTATAGGTCCGCCCGGTGGTCGACCGAGGGATCGGCCGCCGCCTGTTCGGGCGCCATGTACTCGGGCGTGCCGATGGCCACGCCCTCCGCGGTCACGTCGGCGTCGGCGCGATGGACCGCCTCGCTCAGCGCCTTCGCCACCCCGAAGTCCACGATCATCACGTGGCCCTCGTGGAAAAGCACGTTGCCGGGCTTCACGTCCCGGTGTACGACGCCCCGCTTGTGCGCGTACCCGAGCGCGTCGATCACCTCCTCGAGGATCCGGACGGCGTCGTCGACCGGGAGCGCGCCCTCGCGGTCGATGCGCTCCTGCAGCGAGTCGCCCTCGCTGTACGGCATGACGTAGTAGAGATGCCCGTCCGCCACTCCCGAATCGTGCAGCGGCATGACGTGCGGATGGGTCAGCTTCGCCGCGATGCGGATCTCGTCGAGGAAGCGCGCCCCGCCGAGGGTGGCGGCGAAGTCGGGTCGCAGGACCTTCACGGCCACCTTGCGGTCGTGCCGGAGGTCGTCGGCGAGGTAGACCGTGGCCATGCCCCCGGACCCGAGCTCCCGCACGATGCGGTAGCGGCTCCGGAGCGCGTCGCTCAGTCTGGTCGTTGCGGCCGTGCTCATACCCGTCCCTGGCCCCGGGCCGGCGCGGGAGGTCAACCGGCCCACGGGAGGATGGACGATACCGCAGATCCCGGGGGTTCGTCCACTGGATTGACCGAAGAAACGGCCCGGGGGGCTCAACCCCCCGGGCCGCTCGGCCGGACGTGGACGATGGCCGGCGTCAGGAGCCGGCGCCCACCACCGCCAGGGGAATGTCTCCGAGGCCGCTGCGCTGCGGGTTCTGCCGCCCGCTCGTCGCCTGGCGGACGTTGGTGTTCACGTGCTCGAAGAGCTCCGTGAACGTAACGATGCCGTTGCCGTCGAGGTCGCCCGAGCCGCGCAGGCCGTCGAGAAGGAAGTGCGTGAAGACGCCGTGGCCGCCCCAGCGCTCGTCCTCGAGGCTGAACTCGTTCGTGTCCGCGGCGGTCATCATGAGGCGGCGCGACGGCGTGAAGAGCCCCTGGAAGCCTCCGGCGATGTGATTCGCCTGCCCGCCTCCCACGACGTCCCCGTCGGCGGCGCCCGCCGAATGGCACGCATCGGCGATGACGAGGACGCGCTCCGCCGCGATCTGACGCCGCAGCGCGGTCTTCACGTCCCACATGGGGAAGCCGGTCGCCGCCAGGGCGCCGAGATCGGCGTCCGTGGGGAGCAGGTACAGGTTGTCGGGCCGCCCGGGGTCCGGGGCGCCGTGGCCCGCATAGTAGATGACGACGAGGTCGTCCCAGTCCGCCTGCTGCAGGAAGACGAAGAGCGCCTCGCGCATGGCCGAGCCGGTCGCGCGCTCGTTCTCCAGGTAGAGGACCTCGTCGAAGGGGCCTGCCGCGTCGCTCTCCAGGAACTCGCGCACGGCGCGAGCGTCGGCGGGCGCGAACTCGAGATCGGGGATGTCCGGCGAGGCGTAGTCGCCCACCCCGATCACCACCGCCCAGCGCTTGTCGATGCGGGGTGCGGCGATCGTCTGCACCGTCTGCCCTCCCGTGCCGCGCGCCACGATCTCGACGGTGTCGCGACTGATGGGAAGGTTGAACTCGCGCACGAATCGGCGCGCCTCCGCGCCCGAGAGCCCCAGGCGCTCGATCTCGTCGGCCGCCATCGGCTCGATGAGGGCCTCCTCGCCGTCGACCTCGACCCGGCTCGCCTCGCCCACGACGACGCCCTCGAGGCGGACGAGGTTCTGGACGTCGGACATCCCGCCCTCGTTGCGTCGAACGACCCCGATGCCGCGGGTGGCGGCTCCGTCGGCGGGGAGGACGTCCGCGCGGATCACGGCGAGCCCGGGCGGGCCGGAAGACCCGCTCGACCCGTTGGAGGCCGTCGCGGTCGCGGTGGCCTCGTCGCGGATCGAGCCCGGGTCGGGGACCCAGTACATCGCCTCCTGCCAGGTGCGCGACGCCCAGTCGTTGACCACGGGTCCGATGAACTCCTCGATCACCTCCTGGGTCGCGTCCCGGATCGCCTTGGCGCGGGCGGCCTGGTCCGTCGCCTCGATGGCGCGGGCGTCGGCGACGGCGTCCGAGACCACTTCGCCGAAGTCCAGCCGGAGCGCCCTCACGGCCACCTCGGTCGTGGCGGTCACGAGGTCGCCTGGTCCCGGGTTGTCCCGGGTGGCGTAGTCGGCCACTCCGAGCACGAGCACCTGGGCGCCCCAGTCGCGGCCGAGCTGCGTCGCGGCCCCGTCGTTGCCGTTCATTGCCGCCATGACGAGCGCCTGCGAGGCCTCGTCGATGGCAAGCGCGGGATCGATGACCGGAAAGCCGGCCTCGAGGAGGAAGGAGGTCATCTCGCGGGACGCGACCTTGCCCCGTCCTTCCTCCTGGATGAAGACCATCACGCGGGGCAGATCGCCCTCGAAGGTGATCTCCTGGGCGCCCAAGGGTGCGGAGGCCGCGGATACCGCCAGCACCGCGGCGGCGACGGCCGTCGCCGAGCAGACGAGCGGCCCGCGGCCGGCGCTCCGGCTCCGGGCGGGTCGAGTCACGAGGGCATTCATGGCTCAGCTACCTCCCCGAAGACGCTCCAGCGCGCGGCGGGCGTCCCGGTGGTTCGGGTGGATCTCGAGCGTGGCCTCGTAGTGCCGAACGGCCAGCTCGAGCTCCCCTTCGTCTTCGTAGTTCACGGCGCGGCTGAACTCGATCGTGGCGCGGACCGGGATCGACTCGGTCTCGGGGCGCTGCGACGGCCGCGTGAGGTTGAGGGCATCGCCGAACTCGTCGGCGAGGTCGACGACCACGGCGAACAGCTCGGTGGTCTTGTCGCTCTTCTTCATGACCGAGACGATCTCCGACGTCTCGACGTCGACCGCCCGGATGTCCATGCGGAGGTTGTCCACGATGCTCGTGACCTGCCCCAGGAAGACGTACTGCACGCCGAGCATCTTGCCGACCTCGATGGCGTCGGACTCCTCGATCCGGCCCGAGAGGCTGAGGTCCTGCTCCCGGATGAGGTCGTTGAGCTGCTGTCGCTCCACGACCCGCATGCCGTCGCGGCCGCTGAACTCCGTCACGAGCATGGCGCTCAGCGCCTTGCCGAGCTGCACCGAGCCTCCACCCTCGCCCATCATGAAGCTGCTGAAGTCCATGACGGCGACCGTCGGAACGTCCTGACCCTCCACGGGAACCGCGGTCGCGGCGACGAGCGCCGCGACGAAGGCGGTCCGGACGATCCTGGCAGTGCGCATCCGGTTCTCCGAGTGGGGGGCGAGCCCCAGAAAACGCTGTACACGCGGGCGCGAACGGCGGGCGAAAGGCCAAGGATTCCTTTGCCCGCCGTGCGGTACCCTCCTATAGTTTAGGATAGTATCGACGGGGATGCGAGAAGATCCGGACCCTCTCGCCACCCCTCGTTTTTTCTGGATGAACTCCGCCGGCCGCACGGGGAGCCACGCCATGCTCCAAGCCCTCCCAGGCCCTTTCGGGCGCCTTCTGCCCATCGCCGCTGTCGCGGTCCTCGCCGCGTGTGCTTCGGGCCGTCCCCAGGTCGACCCCGCGGACATCCCGCGGCTCGAGCAGGAGGCGGCGGCGCAGCCGGGCAACACAGACCTGCAGGTCCAGCTCGGGATGGCCCGCTTCGACGCCGGCCAGTACGAGGCCGCGCGCACCGCGCTGCGAGGCGCCGTCGAGGCGGGGGCCGAGTCCGGAGCGGCCTTCCTCTATCTGGGGATGGTCGAGGAGGAGCTGCAGGACTGGACCGCTGCCCGGGCGGCGTACACGCGCTACCTCGAGGTCGGAGCTTCGGCGGAGGGCCGCGCGGAGGTGCGTCGACGCCTCACGACGATCGGCCGGAACCTCCTGCGGGCGCAGGCGGCCCAGGCGCTCGCCCAGGAGGCCGAGATCACCGCCACCGGGACGATCACGCCGCAGTCGGTGGCCGTCATGCCACTCGGCTTCAACTCGGACCGAGACGAGCTCGAGCCGCTCATCTACGCGCTGTCCGACATGATGATCACGGACTTCAAGGTCTCGAACGCGCTGATCGTCCTCGAGCGCGCGCAGGTACAGGCGCTCCTGGACGAGATGGCGCTGACCTCGGCCGGCTACTCCGACAGCGAGACCGGGGCCCGGGCCGGGCGCCTGCTGCGCGCCGAGCACGTCGTCCAGGGCGTCCTCACGACGCTCGCGGCCGACGAGCTGCAGACGGATGCCGACATCCTCAACGTGCCGAACTCCGGCTCCGCGGGGCAGCTCACCGAGTCCGCCCAGCTCCAGCAGCTCTTCGACATGGAGAAGCAGATCGTCATCCGGACGATCCGCGAGGTGCTCGGGGTCGAGCTCACGCCGGCCGAGGAGCAGGCGATTCTGGAGAACCGCATGCAGAACGTTCTCGCCTTTGTGGCGTACGGTCGCGGCCTCCGGCTCCTCGACGAGGGCAACTACGTGGAGGCTCAGGCGGCGTTCGCCGAGGCGGCCGCGCTGGAGCCCGGCTCCTTCCAGGGACTCCAGACCGCGTCGGCGGAGGCGGACGCCATGGCGAGCGCCGCCGGCACGAGCACGAGCGACCTCGCCACGATCGCGGGCGCGGGCGGCGAGTTCTCGACCGGCCTCTTCGGCCCCCCGCTCGCGACCACGACCACGAGCATGGCCGGCCTCGGCGTGCCCGACCCGGCCCCGGTCGGCGCCGGATCGAATCCGGCCAACGACCCGGGCGCGGCGCCCCCCGTGCCCCGGAACGCCTTCAAGACGCTCAACAACGTGCACGAGGGCGTCTTTCCGACGCCGACGGCGCTCACGCTGGGCCTGAGCTCGTCGGAGCTCGTCGAGAATCCGACGCCGAGTCAGACGCAGCCGGCGGACCGCGATCCGGTGCAGGAGGTCGCCGGTAGCGAGACGGTGCAGGGCGCGGCCCAGGCCCAGATCCGGATCGTCATCCAGCGTCCGGGAGGCGAGCAGTGACCCGCCGGGTCGGCGCCGTCGGAGCGGTCTTCGCGCTCGCCGCCACGATCGCGGCGCCGTTCGGCAACGTGCCGGTGGCGGCTCAGACCGTCGGCGTCGGCGTCGACTACGTCGGGTACGACTTCGAGGACGGTCTCAACGCCGAATCCGCGCGTCTCTTCATGATCCCGGTGGCGGTTCGCGTGCCCGTCGGTCAGAGCCTGCGCTTCGACCTGTACTCCGCCTGGGCGGACGGGCGCGTGTCTCAGGCCGGGACCACGTATCAGCTGACCGGCCCGATCGACACCAGCCTCAAGGGCTCGTGGCAGGCGCTTCCGGGCGTGCTCGTGTCGCTCGGGGCCAATCTCCCGACCGGAAACAGCGCGCACGACGACGAGGAGGCGGTCGTCGCCTCGGTGCTGTCGACCGATCTCCTCGGCTTCCGCGAGTCGACGTGGGGCACGGGCTTCGCCCTCACCTCGTCGGTGGCGGTGGCCCGCACGGTCGGCACGTTCGGCCTCGGGATCGCCGCCGCGTACGCGGCGCGCAACGGCTTCGAGCCGAGCGAGGGCGCACAGCTCACCTACCAGCCGGGCAACGAGATCCGTGTGCGGGCCGGCTTCGACAAGAACTTCGGAAACAGCACCCTCACCTTCGGCGCCACCTTCATCAACTACGCCGAGGACAAGGTCTCCGACGACCT